>NZ_CAEUHO010000011.1 GCF_903181435.1 Bacteroides acidifaciens | reverse complement strand
ATGATTTGAAATGAAATCATTGTATATAAGGAAGTTATAAAATAGAGAAAGTTATCTTTAGGCAACGATGAGGTAACCATTGAAATCGTTTCAACAGTAAAAAGAATATAGCAATAAAAGAAATGTCCTAAAATGGAACAAACAGAACAACCTTTTACAATAACTGGTTTAATATCTCCCTGAATACTTTATCAGCATGTTCCTGCATGATTTTAATATAGTTGAATATTGGTCGATTATTTTTCATACTGTGCCCTATGCAATATTCAATTTTTTCAATTTGGATTCCTAGATTATATCCGTGTTGTGCAAAGGTTTTTCGAGCGGAATAATAAGTGACCTTTTTCTTTATTCCCGAGAGTATTGAGACTTTGCCGATATGGCGAAAAATCAAACTGTATATCTGTCTATAAGATGAATACTTCCCGAATTTCAGATAGCCTTCTTTTGTCAGATATTTATCTATAATTACTTTTGCTTCAGGTTGCAGAGTAAATACGATTTCATTCTCTCCTTTTTTACTATTACGTGTTTTATGACGTATATAGCGCATATAATCTTTATCTTTAAAATTGTATGTCAATAAGTCTCTCAGGTTAATACCACCTAGATAATAAGTAAGCATAAAAATATCCCTTGCTATAGATAAAGAAGGCTTTAAAAGATGAACATCCCGTATTCTCTTTAATTCATCTATTGACAAATCAAGCTCCCGTACATTACTTGCCGGCATTTTAAATAGAATAAAAGGATGAATAGAATAGGTTACATAATTCATCTTTCTTGCATAATTCAATATCACCTTTATCAAAGTTAGATATATTCTGATAGTTGTATCTGACAAATTCTCTTCGTGAAGAACTTTTGCAAATTCTTGTATATGCAGAGGGGTTAACTGAATTAAGGGAAAATCTCCTTTCATATATTTAATAAATCTATCAGAAGCTATCATATAAAGTTTATAAGATTTTTCCCGTTCTTCTCCTTTCATGAAATTCATGTATTCTCTTGCGACAGATTGAAAAGTTATTCCTTTTTTCTTCTGTTCGTAGTTAATAATACGTATCAGTTCAGTGCATGAGATTGCAGGTAAATAACTGATTGATGTAACTATTTCTTCGTACTCGTTTATTAGTTTTCGTAAACAAGCATTCATATTCGCAGCATTCTCATGCCTGACAACTCTACCATTTTTTATCTGACTGGCAGAATCCAAAGTAAACTGAGTAGATATATATCTAGTTTGCGAATGATGTGCTACTGCTATCCTTATTCGATGTCTACCATTTGATAGTTTTTTAGTTGGAACAATTACAATTGAAAAATTCGCCATATCATTTTTAGGTTTATAAATTACTATTTCCCATACAATAAAATAGAAACATAAAGTCTCATAACCATTAGCCGCAGATTAAAAATCCGGCTTGTAGCATGGAATATCGTGCAAAAGACGGTATTTTCCATGCATATGTACGATTCTGCATTGCTATATTTTGATTTACTCGCTATGTTTGCAACACTTTTTCACAGCTATAATGTGAAAAGGCACTTAACAAAAAAGA
>NZ_CAEUHO010000010.1 GCF_903181435.1 Bacteroides acidifaciens | reverse complement strand
GACTTCACCAGATTGTCTTCAACAGGAGCCAAACCCGTCACGGCATAAGGGCGGTTCGGATTGGTATAAACCAGTTCCCCGGCATCACCCTTCCAACGAATATTACCATAATTATCATAAAGAACGGCATTATTACCGTAAGAACACAAACGATTCAATTCATCATAATCAAAATCCTCCGGCAGGTTTCTGGTTTCATCCGTACGATTTTCAAGATTGTTATTCGCCACATTGAAACGGTAGCTGTGGTCGAACACTATACCTCCATCCACACGGGTGATGCTGCGTCTTACAGGCAGTCCCCATTCATTAAACTCGTAGGTACGCTGCATTCCGCCTGCAGTAAGTTTTGTCAACTGTCCCAGCGAATTCTCTTCATCATGACGGTAGACCAGCGTTCCGTCTGCAAGACGGACTTCTGTCAGGAAACCGTTGCGGTAAGACAACTCTTCTGTGGTCAAAGCACCGTTTTGAGAGATATAAGCAATCGATTCAGGCAGTCCGTCGGTTGTATAACTGTAGGCTTTCTGCAACCATTTGCCATCCGGAGCTTCTTCACGCTGCGTTTGCAGTCTGCCATACTCATCGTAAGTATTATACAGAGCGCTGCCATTGCTTGACACCGCGGAAAGCAACAGGTTTTCCGTGTCGTCATAGGTATAAACCGTTGTCAAGTCAGGTGTTATTTGCTTCACGACACGTCCGTAGCGGTCGTATTCTTTCACTAATTCACGACCATCGGCATCAGTTTCTTTGCTGACATTGCCGGCTTTGTCATATCCCGTCCGCCGGATACCGGCACTGGGATCTTTAATGGCAATACGACGGCCATACTTGTCATAATAGAAACGGGTTTGTATATTTCCTGACATGATTGCCACCATCGGCTGCCCGTCGGGACGGTAATAATAAGCAATACTTCCCGCTTTAAATAGCCATAATACATTTTTGTTACAGGCTTACCTACTTCAGTAACGGTTACAACATACAGTCCCAGTTCTCCTCCGTTGTTCCACACAACAATCTATTCCTCTACTTTTCCATCACGATAGAGATTTTTCGCCAAGTCTCTCCAAGCAGTATACTCATCTCATACGAACGATACCCCTTTTATGAACGGTGCAACTCTGAAGCGAATCAATTGATGCATCGTGAAAAAATATCAGATAAAAATACCCTAATATAAATTGACATTCAATCAAATTATATCAGGGTAAAAGTAACAGTTCAGCGATTACAAGAAAGAGAAATGATTGGTAATCAATATATTGCTAAAATACAAGCAGCTGAGTTTAGCTATAAAAAGAATAATTTGATAAGATTTTTATTACAATCCATTTTATAAGTATTTGAAAATCAACAACAACGAATCACTGAACAGTTACAGGTAAAATATAGAATATTAAATTCTGTTTACTTGTTGATAGTTCTCCACAACAATAATATCTATGTCAGGAAAATGCAAAGCAGCCGCTTCAAGTACATATTTAACATCTTCCCAAACCAATCCACCTAGACCCGCACCGATTTTGGGCATAGCTATTGCTGTAATATTTTGTTTTGTTGCAGACTCAAGCATCTTCCAAACTGAAATTCTCAAAGCATCCAAAGTTGCTTTCGTTTTCCAATCTTTCTGTGTACCTAAATTATATACATATTCATCGTTTAATCTATATTCAAAAATATCTCCTA
>NZ_CAEUHO010000009.1 GCF_903181435.1 Bacteroides acidifaciens | reverse complement strand
AAACATGATTCGGAATATCAAGGCGAGCATCGACATGGTGGTGAACACTCCGCAAGTAAACGACTGGTGGTGGATTGACGCCGTACAAATGGCAATGCCTATCTTCGCCAAGTTCGGCAAAATGACCGGAGAGCGGAAATACTACGACAAGATGTGGGATATGTATTATTATACACGCAGCCAGCATGACGAAACGGGCATGTTCAACCAGAAAGACGGTCTGTGGTGGCGCGACCAGGATTTTAACCCGCCATATAAGGAGCCGAATGGCGAAGATTGTTACTGGAGCCGCGGAAACGGCTGGGTATATGCTGCTTTGGTACGGGTACTGGATGAAATCCCTGCTGACGAGAAACACCGTCAGGACTATATCAACGACTTCCTGACCATGAGCAAGGCATTGAAGAAGTGCCAGCGTGAAGACGGTTTCTGGAATGTCAGCCTTCATGACCCTACGAACTTCGGCGGAAAAGAGACTTCCGGCACGGCACTGTTTGTCTACGGAATGGTTTGGGGAGTCCGCAACGGACTGCTTGACCGAAAGGAGTATCTTCCGGTTGCTTTAAAGGCATGGAATGCAATGGTGAAAGATGCCGTTCATCCGAACGGATTCCTGGGATATGTACAAGGCACGGGTAAGGAGCCTAAAGACGGGCAGCCTGTTACTTATAAGAGTGTACCCGACTTTGAGGATTACGGTGTAGGTTGTTTCCTGCTTGCCGGGACGGAGATTTACAAATTAAGATAAAGATAGTTTTCAATAAGGTTAAGAATAATCACCCATTAGGTTTAAGTAGAGGTTAGTTTGTAGTTAGCTCCCTCACTGACAGGTATCGAACAGGTCAGTGAGGGATTTCAAAGAAAACAGAAAATGAAAAACAAGTTGTTCCAATATGCATGCGGACTGATAGTCATCGCATGCAGTCTGCAAATGCAGGCACAGAATAAGGTCGCTGCTCCCATGAAAGATGTCAACCAAGTGATTGACAATACGCTGGACAGCCTGAACAAAGCACGTACATCAAGACCGGAAGCGGGTTCGAGCCGCAAAGGCAATAACCCTGTATTGTTTTTGGTGGGAAACTCCACCATGCGCACCGGAACCTTGGGAAACGGTAACAACGGACAATGGGGCTGGGGATATTATGCCGGCGATTATTTCGATTCGAACCGGATTACGGTAGAGAACCATGCGTTGGGCGGAACCAGCAGCCGTACTTTCTACAACCGCCTTTGGCCGGATGTAATCAAGGGAGTACGCCCCGGTGACTGGGTAATCATCGAACTGGGACATAATGACAACGGCCCTTATGACAGCGGACGTGCCCGTGCCTCTATTCCGGGAATCGGCAACGACACGCTGAACGTAACAATCAAAGAAACCGGAGTAAAAGAAACCGTATATACTTACGGCGAATATATGCGCCGTTTTATCCGCGACGTGAAAGCGAAAGGCGCTCATCCTATCCTGTTCTCGCTCACTCCCCGCAATGCCTGGGAAGATAAGGACAGCACCATCGTCAAACGTGTCAACAAGACTTTCGGATTATGGGCGAAGCAGGTAGCCGAACAGCAGAATGTTCCTTTCATTGATTTGAATGATATCACTGCCCGCAAGTTCGAGAAGTTCGGCAAGGAGAAAGTGAAATATATGTTTTATATCGACCGTATCCATACCAGTGCTTTCGGTGCCAAGGTAAATGCCGAATCTGCCGCGGACGGAATACGTGCGTATGAAGGACTGGAATTGGCCAATTATCTGAAACCAATCGAGCAGGATACCGTGACAGGTTCCAGCCGTAAGGAAGGACGCCCGGTATTGTTCACTATTGGCGACAGCACGGTCAGAAATGAGGATAAAGACAAGAACGGTATGTGGGGATGGGGAAGCGTGATAGCTGACGAGTTCAACCTGGATAAGATTTCCGTAGAAAATCGTGCGATGGCAGGACGTAGTGCACGTACATATTTGGATGAAGGTCGTTGGGATAAGGTATATAATGCCTTGCAACCGGGAGATTTCGTGCTTATACAGTTCGGTCACAACGATGCAGGAGATATAAACAAGGGGAAAGCCCGTGCCGAATTACGTGGTTCGGGAGATGAAAGCAAGGTCTTTCTTATGGAAAAGACAGGAAAATACCAAGTTGTTTATACTTTCGGCTGGTATCTCCGTAAATTTATCAGGGACGTTCAGGAAAAAGGGGCGACTCCCATTGTGTTGAGCCACACTCCACGCAACAAATGGAAAGACGGAAAGATAGAACGCAATACGGAATCTTTCGGCAAATGGACACGCGAAGCTGCTGAAGCCACCGGAGCTTACTTTATCGACCTGAACAAAATTAGTGCTGATAAACTTGAAAAGAAAGGTGTGAAGAAAGCAGCCGCTTACTACAATCACGACCATACGCATACTTCTCTGAAAGGAGCGCATATGAACGCAAAAAGTATTGCGGAAGGGTTGAAAAAGAGTGATTGCCTGTTGAAGGAGTACTTAAAGTAAATACATAAGAGATAAGCTACACTACTTGCACTCAATCTATTAATACAAAAGTTGCTCTTACCCCTTTGCAAACTTCTCTTGGGTTAATCCTAAAGTTTTGTTTGCCTAAGAGTAAACTATAAATGCAAGTTCCGTTTATAAAAATGCAAGCTTTGTTTTTATAATCAAAGGCTTCATTTATAAAAACGGAACTTGCGTTTATAGTTTGCAATAAGTTGATTGCAAGTTTGGTAGTGAGGGAAAGGAAGTTTACCTTTAATACATAAGAACTTTTCCATTAATAGATTGGGGGACAGCCAGTGCTACTTTGTACGAAAACAAATTGTCACCTTTCCAGAATACAACCACAAATCATTGATTTATTCCACAGAATAGATTAACTTGCCTGTACTAATTAAAAGCCTGCCAATATGAGTCAAGTGAAAGGAATACCATACGGAATATCCGACTTCAACCGGATGCGGAACGAAAACTTCTATTTCGTCGATAAGACCATGTATTTGCCCCTTATCGAGGAAATGCCCAGTTATCTTTTCCTTATTCGTCCGAGACGTTTCGGAAAAAGCTTGTTCCTGAGCATGATGCGTACTTATTATGACATAATACAGAAGGATAACTTCGACAAGTATTTCGGTGACTTATGGATAGGAAGCCATCCAACCAAACAACATAACAGTTTCCAAATCCTTTTCTTCGACTTCTCAAAAGCAGGCTGTTCTCTGCCGGGAGCAGATTAGCACTATCGAGGAAATAGCGGCAGAAGGTGAAATACTGGTAGACTTGCATACTTCATTCCCGTCAGAGAAGATAGCAGATATTGAGAACTTCCGAAGCCTGCTCTATTATTATGGCTTACTCACCATGTGCGGCACCCGTGGCGACCGTCTGAAAATGTGCATACCTAACAATTGTGTACGCGAGCAGTACCTTGGATTCTTACGCGACTACTATCAATAGGCCCATACCCTGAATCTTTCACATCTGAAAGACCTGATAGATGATTTCGCCTTCGACGGTCATTGGAAACCATTCTTCGAAACCATCGCCCGTGCCTATCGGGAGAACTCTTCCATACGTGACGCAATAGAAGGGGAAAGAAACCTGCAAGGTTTCCTGAAAGCCTATCTTGCCATTGCTTCCTATTATCTCGTACAACCGGAATTGGAAATGAACTATGGTTATTGTGACTTCTTCCTGTTGCCGGACAAAATTCGTTATTCCGATATAGAACACAGCTATATCCTGGAACTGAAATACGCTACACACAGCTACCGATGCTGAACTTGAAGTCCAGGCAGAAGAAGGAAGGCAACAACTGTTACAATACAGTAAGGATAAAGTTGTGCAGAAACTGGCTACAGGAACGACACTTCACCTATTATTAATTCGGTTCCAAGGTTGGGATATGGTGAAATGTGAAGAAATAAAAGAATTGCCACTTATTACTTCATCGAACTCTCAGAAGTAATAAATGGCAAGACTTATCTTAATAAGGAAATTATAAATCCACTTCTATTTCAAAGTTTCCGCACCAACATAATACCCTAAGTTAGTACCTTGATTATATCCGATATTTTGCATAGCCTGAGACATATCATAAGTATGGTCAGTCATCAGGTGACGAAGACGATGGGTGGTCGGATGGTTCGTAGAGAAAATATAAATAGACCTATTATCGTTCGAACCTAAAATAACTTCTTCGCGATAGTCACCCAAGAAATCTCCATAATAACAAGGATTAAATTTCGTACCATGGTTTCCGTCATTACTTCCATAGTGTCCGAAATATACCAAACGATTCTTATTCGTTTTATTTACATCCGGATTTCCCTTATAACTTACTATACAAGCACGGTCATACATTTCCCTTGTCGGTTGACCGCTCCAATAAATAGCGGCATTGTACATCACACCGCTACCAATTCCTTTCGGATAGTCGGTTGAGACAACACGGCCACTGCTGCAACTATACATTCCCGACTGTAAAGACGAATAATACTCAAAATCCGGACTGTCCGGATCTACATCCGCTACAATACAACGTCCCACATCCCCGTTTTTACCTGCTCCATGCCCGGCAATCAAGTTCCCTGTTTTCGCATCAATCACCTGACAAGCATATCCTAATCCCTGTGTGCTATATGTATCCTGCTCTTCAAAAGAAGCTACAATCTGTTGTTTGCCGAATAATGGATTTATCTGCTGGGGATTCTGAATAAACCGTCCCACATACAAACAGTCTCCATGCCCGTTCCCGGTACACCACAGCTCACTTCCATCATCATCAATAGCAGCCGAACCATACAATATTTCATCCTTTCCATCATCATCCAAATCTGCCACACGGAAGGAATGTGAACACATTGCCAGCCATTTCTCACTATGGTCGGCAGTGTCAAACTTCCAACGATTAACCAATTCGTTTCCTTGTAAGTCAAGTGCCCACACTTGCCAGTTTTTATAAATGCCACGAGAAATAATCAAACTTGGATTACTTTTTCTTACACCAGTCGTCTCGTCAGGTATACCATCCAAATAAGCTGCTCCAATGAAGAAACGATCCATACGGTTTCCGTAGTCATCTCCCCAATAAGAATTCCAATATTGGGCACGTGCTACCTTTGATTCGTCCTCATGACCACGAGGTATATTGGGAGTACGGGTAATCTCACAACCGTCAAATCCACGACAGATAGAAATGTATTCAGGACCTTCCAAAACTAGTCCGGCAGTAGAATACAGACTTTTTCCGGAATACCACCCCACACCGTTCGTATCCCGCAAACGATAATCATTCACCAGCCCATTGGCATCGGTAATTATTCTTCCATTAGGAAATTTAGTTCCTTCAGATGAACGGAATGCAATTTCACACAAGCCGTCTCCATCAAAATCATATAAAATATAAGAAGTATAATGTGAGCCGGAACGAATGTTAAGACCTAAGTCTATACGCCACAAAAAGGTACCGTCCAGTTTGTAAGCCTCTAAAAGAGTGGTTCCATTGCGCCATCCTCCTTGATTGGCTCCATCATATGGCTCTCTCTTAATTACAATTTCCAGTTCTCCGTCTCCATCCAGTTCACCCAATTGAATATCATCAGGAGCATATGTCAATGCAGCATCGGGCACATCACTTCTTAGTATAATCTCCCGATAGAATTTCGTCGCCATCTCAGAAGTAAACGTGTAGTCACAGATTGTTTCCTCTTGACCAGCCAATGTCACCCGATAATAATTTGTTTTTGCGGGATTAATATTCTCATCTACCCAACAAGTAGTCTTCGTTATCGCCTCTTCATTTAACTTGACTTCTTCACCCCCATCTTCTGACTTATAAATATCGAAAGCTATATTTTCCGGATCGGTCAACAACAATCTCCAACTAACTAACGCCGAAGAAATTCCTGTGGCATTATGTTGATCTGTTTCAGACATAGGGTCATAGCTCACCCACATAGCACGGCTTCCCGTAATAACCTCCGTAGGCAGGTCTTTCAACGGTTCTTCCTTAATATTAAGATTAAATTCCGGTTCTTCATCCACTACCGGATCAGTATCCGAGCATGCTCCAAATGTCAACAATCCAAACAGTCCTAATGTATATAATATTTTCTTCATATTCTGTCTTTAGTATTAAATAATCATTTTTCAATTCCGAGGTTAGTTCTACCACCCCGGATTCTGCGTCAAATTAGGATTCTTGGCTTTTTCACTTTGCGGAATAGGAAAGAAATACATTTTATCATCCCATTGCCTATCCACAGTGACACGCCTATATGAATATGAATCCCCACTCTTATATATTTTCATTTCATCAATGCTGCTGAAATGCTTGTCTCCTTCCTTCCAACGACGTACATCCCAAAAACGGTGTCCCTCGAATGCTAACTCTACCATGCGCTCATTCTGGTATTTCTCCCACCATAGCTGATTATTCAGACCTGCGGGAAATTTAGGCATATTCACCTTCGTGCGCTGGCGAGTTTTATTCACCATCTCATTGGCAGGAATAGGAAATTCGTTATTGGTAGCATAAGCAGTACCTAAATATTTGAATAATGCTTCTGCATAATTCAGGTAGAACTCTCCTAAGCGATATATAATCCATGTATGATTATCTGTAGTAGGCTTCGCTGTCGTCGTATTAATACTTGTCTGACAATACTTTTTCAGATAATAGCCGGTAGGCGTTCCCCCACTCAGTGGTTCTGCATTTGCACCTCCCTGATAGGTTTCTAACGCAGTTTCGTTCCAATTCGGCCATTTTGTATCACCATTCTTAGCAATCGTTTTTTCAAATCTAGGATCACGCCCCTCGTAATAAGGTTTATTTTTATCATAATCCGCCTTTTTATCTGGTCTTTCACCACCGTCCTTCAACTCATAGGCATCCACCAATGTCTGTGTAGGGCAGTTTCCACCTCGACAGTTTTCCAACCCGACAGGAAAATTATATTTTTCAAAAGAGTTGGTAGCACGTATGGCACGACAACCGAAAATGAGTTCATCGATGGCACTACTGTAACTCTTTGCATCCCATAAATTCTCGTAGTCATCTATCAATCTCATACCTGCTTCTTCGCAAGTCTCGATCAAGTCTTTATTAGCCTTGGCTGCACGATACCACAGTTCCTTGTACTCTTGGCTACCTTCCTGATGAGAATTGAACAACGGACTGGCGGCATACAAAGCCGTACGCGCTTTTAATGCCAATACTGTACGCTTGTTGGCTCGCCCTGTTTCCGCTGATTCGCCGGCAGGAACCAAAGCCCCCAAATTATTATAATCCGGTATAATCAGATCTTTTATCTCGTCACATTCCTTAATAATCCAGTCGAATACCTCTTGAGCTGGTTTACGTGTAAGCGTATTCACCTCAGAAGTTGACAAGACATGATCGGTAAAAGGTACATCTCCGTATTGTCTTACCAGATTAAAGTAGAAATATGCCCGCAGAAAACGGACTTCATATTGATAATTATTATAGCGATACATCTCAGCTTCATAATCGGAGATTTGTTCATACTCCGAGAACGTCAGTCCTGTAAATTCCTCTAGATAATTGTTACAATTGGCAATTGCTTTATAACTGGAAGTCCACATACTGCTCTGCGCATTCACCGGACTCCATGCTCCATTGTAAAAAGTCTCAATGGCATTACCTGTATAGGAATATTGCGATTCATCGGTAGCAGAACCCAAAATAGCACCACTATAATTTCCAAAATCAGAGTCAAGTGATTGGTAAATGTTAGATACCAACCCGCCTACATCATAAAAAGTACGCTTTACATAACCTGCGTCATAAGGATTATACTCTGAATAGTCCATCTGATCCGCACAAGAAGAAAAAGCGAAGATGGTCAGAACGCCATATATCAATTTATTCAGTTTCATTCTTTACCTCGTTTTTAATGATTAAAATCCTATCTTAACACCTACTACCACACTCTTGGTCAATGGATTTGTCGCACCGTAAGATTCCGGATCCGCCACGTCGATATGATCAAAACAAAGCAAATCCACTCCTCGTACATACAATTTAGCACTACCTAATATTTTTGTCCGTTTCATCAGATGTTGGGGAAATTTATAATAAACCTCCACATTGCGTAATTTCAAGAACGAACGGTCGGCAAGCCAGATCGTGTTAGTCTGATAATTATTGGCATTACTCTGCGAGCTCAGACGCGGATATTTTGCATTCAAGTTTTCGGGAGTCCAACGGTTCTCATAATAGTGTGTGGAAAGTGATGTATTGTTAATCAACGGCCAAAACATACTCTTGGTATTCAAGACGGCAGAATAGTTTCCTGTCCCCTGAAACATGGCATCCAATCCGATTCCTTTCCATTCGGCTCCCAAATGGAAAGAATAATAGATTTCCGGGGCAGCCGTACTATATCCAATAGCCGTCACGTCGTTTGCATCGATCACCTTATCTCCGTTCACATCCTTATATTTGATATCACCAGGAACTACCGTACTGAAGTTCTGTACCAGACTGCTCTCAATCTCTGCCTCATCTTTGAAAAAACCTTCCGCAACCAAGCCATACACCTGATTCAGTCGGTGTCCCGTCCGTTTCAAGTTATCATATAAACGCGGTTCTTCCCGTTGCTCCTTGATTTCGTTTCGGGTAAAAGCAAAGTTTCCTCCAGCATTAACAACCCAATCACCCCACCGTTTCGTATAGTCCAAACCGAACTCAGTACCCCAACTATCCACAATACCTGCGTTTTCATAAGGAGAATCCATACCAAGTACTGTTGAATATTGACCGCTAGAATCCACCCAAATATCTTTCCGACGTTGATAATATCCTTCTATCGTCAAATTCAATCCTTTGAACATCGTTGCATCCAACCCTACATTATATTTATAAGCTTTCTCGTGTGTCGAGTTTAATGTAGCCAATCGATTCATGTAAGTGGTTCCGAAATTGGATCCATAACCGACATCAAACAGATAGCGTGTACCCGTTGTCGTATAAATTTGTTCCCAATAGTTATATACCGAATTATCACCGTCTTTAGGCAGGTAATCAGCATTAATCACACCAAACGAAGCCCGTAACTTCAAAAGATCAACCCAAGAAAACGCTTTCATAAAGTTCTCTTCCGAAAGTACCCAAGCCGCAGAGATGGTAGGTGAGAAAGCCCATTTATGTCCCGGAGCTAATAAATTAGAAGCCGATCCGACCAGTGCCAAATCTACATAATAACGCTTATTGAGGCCATAGTGAGTATACCACGATACATTTTGGCGGTAGATACTGGTATTTACTCCATAAGTGTCACGAAACTCATACTCCCATTTCAACTGTGAATAAATATCATGTTTTCCGAATGAACGATTATAATCAAAACCTCCGGAGAAATTGAACTGACGTGCCCAATCATTCGTATCGGCACCGGTCGCCATTTCACTGGGTTTACCGCCTGTAACAACTGTATACAACGGGCCACCGGCGCTTGAATCCTGCCAGCTAGGCGTATATCCCCTATAAGCATATGTCTTACTGTGATCTTCCCAAATGGAAGAGTAGTTGTCGTATGCCAAACGGAAATTTACACCTAATCCTTTCATTAATCCGGACAAGTCCTGTGATAAGGTCAAGTCCGCCAACAAACTACGCGTATGTCCCTTGCTATAGGCTGCTCCTTGCGATTGCGCCACCGGGTTCAGCGTACCCGCCCAAGTGGAGCTTCCTCCCCACGAACCGTCATCCGATAGTATAGGAAAGGCGGCGGAAGGAATCGAATAAACCATATCCCACAAATCCGTACTGGAAGTTCCCGGACGACTTGATTCGGACAGTGAACCGAGAAGATTTAATTTCAGTTTAGTGGTACTCGTCAAGTCAATATCCAAATTTGTACGCAAATTAGCACTAGAATACTTGTCTTGTGTAGAATAACCGTCATTCATATTAGCATTGGCAACGAATCCCTTGTCTGTTATCAACCCTAACATTGCATAATAACGAAATTTACTACCTCCTCCTGTAAACTCTATATTATATTTATTAGAGACTCCCATGTCACGGAAAGTTTCGTCAATCCAATCCACATTCGGATAAAAATAAGGTAATTGCGCATTGATACGATCACCCAACCCCTTCACTCTCCCATAACGGAAAGCATGAATTTCAAGAGGGGTATAACGCACATCTAATCCTTCGTAACCTCGTGCCTCGTTCACAGCTTCGGCATAGGTAGCGGCATTCACAAAATCAGGGCGACGCGACTGGAAGTTGATTACATGATCATAAGTAAACTTTATTTCCCTTGAATTGTATTTTCCCCGTTTGGTAGTTACCAAAACAGCTCCATTAATACCTTTATAGCCATATAACGCAACTGCTGCGGCATCCTTCAGTATAGATACCGATTCTACTTCTTCCGGTGACACAAGGCTCATGTCACGTTCCAACCCGTCTACCAAAACTAATGGCGAACTACTAGACAGACTTTGCAGACCACGTACATAAAAAGTAGGCTCCGTACTAGAAAAATTACCCGCATTCTGCAAGGCGGTCAATCCCAGTCCCTGTCCGAAAAGAGAGTTAGAAATATTCTTTGAAGCCCTCTTATCAAATTCTTCATTATAAACGGTAGAGACTGCCGCAGTCGATTCGTGGCGGCTGAACACCCGGTTAGCCCCTACATCCACAGTGACGGAATCTCCAGACACTCTTCCTTTATTATCTATATTCTGCGCTCCTATCGGCATGCCCAAAGATGCCAACAGAATCAGTACCAGCATTTTATTATTTTTCATATCACTGTTCTAAAATCAATTTTACTCATGTTTCTCATCACCAGCCGGGATTTTGAATCAAACCGTATCCTTTGTTGATTTCATTTTGAGGAAACGGAGATAAATACCATTTCGAATCGAATCCTTGTGTCCACCAAACACGTGCTCTGTTATGCAATTCGAATCTTTCATATTCAAATCTCGTAGGCTGAATGGCATTTTTACCGAATTCATCAGTTCCGTCTCTCCAAGGTTTCTCTATACGCTTACCCGCATCATCCAAGCGATAAATCAATAAACCATGCAGTTTCTTTTCAAAACGGTCTGCACGTTTGTAACGAATCAAGTCGAAATAACGGCTGTCTTCCATGCCTAATTCACAAGCACGTTCACGAAGTATTTCCTCTAACAAAGCATCCTTATCAGTTGTCAGATTCTTATTCGGGATACATTCCTCCAATTTACCCAAGCCTACACGGGCGCGGACTTCATTTACCCAATAAAGAGCATCTGTGAAATTATTTTCGGCTTGCAGCAGAGCTTCTGCATACGTCAGAAAGAGATCGGACAAACGAAGATATGCCCAATGGATAGGTTGGCGTTCATAATCACTGTCACTCAAATAATATTTCATGTTATCATATCCAGTAGCAAAACGCATATTTTCCAATACAGGAGCTGTCTTTGCATCCGTACCTCCCACCCATAATTCCCATGGATAGTCACTCATTTTAGGAGAAGACCATCCTAAATTTCGAGGTATATTGTTCACGATGACAGATTCATATAGTCGCGGATCACGGGTTAATATAAGATTGGAAAGAGTATTTTCTCCATTAGCAAATTCGCCGGTCAGAAACATATCGTTTAGCTTGCCTTCTGCTTCCGTCTCATTCCAGTCAAACGGGGTTCCGTCTGCCCAAGGAAACATCTCAACATACTCTTGGGTCGGAGTATAAGAGTTACGTCCATTGTTACACCAAGTACGCCATATATAAGTAGTCGACCCGCCCGGACGTTCATAGCCTGCTACACGTACGGAGTGTAATACTTCAGGACTATCCAAAAGGATGTACCCCATCCGGTAAGCATACCGATACTCAGTGGGAGTAGGATTGCTGCCTGCTGCTTCCCGTAACTTATAAAAACCGTTTGCCTCTATGGCATTGAAAAACTGCCTGCAATATTCAAGACATTTATTCCACAATTCGGGACGTTTACTTCCATACCACACCAAATGTTGTTGTTCCGCTTCACTACGTCCACCAGCATATCCTTGAGTGTCGTTAAACAAAGGAGAAGCGGCAAACTGCCATAATTTACATCTCAATGCCATAGCCCCAGCCAATGTCCAATGACCACTATCAGAATTAAAATCAGCCCCTTCATATGCCCATTTCAAACCACCGGATTCGATAGCTTCCTCCAGCATTTTATCCATATAGTTCACGGTTTCTTCCACCGTAGCACGTGGTAATTGATAGTTGGTCTCCGTTCCCATGAACGAAGCATAAATAAGCGGTAATCCTCCATAGTGACGGAACATATCAAAATAGCGAGCGGCAATAAGGCATTTCGCCTCTGCTTTCATCTTTACTTTTTCATCCTCTCCCATACCAGGCACTCTGTCTACATTTTCCAAAAGCAGCCAGCACCACCGCACAGTCTGCCAGACACCTTCACGAGTATATCCGAAGATATCACCACGAATACCGTAATTAGCGGTATGCGTACCACTATAGTAACTGTTATAAACCGTAGTTCCCGAATAGTGAAGTTGCCAACAGTCAGTCAATGCATCGAACTTTCCTGTATAGGGATTGGAAGAATCCGGAAAGTCATCAACAGATGAATTTACATAAGGCAAACCATAATATTGGCGGCTATAACAGGTATTCAAAAACTGCCGGGTATAAGTGACACTGTTGAATATAGTATCTTGAGTAGCAGATCCACCCGGCGCTTTTTCGAGAAAGCTGTTACCGAACTTAATCTCGTCTACACAAGAAGTAGTTCCTATACCAAGCACTCCTGCCATCATTACTCCGACAAACCATTTATATTTTTGTTTCATAATAATCAAATTTTAAATCTGTTTTTAGAATCCCAGTTTCAATCCCAATGTATATGTCTTTGTCAACGGGTACGAAGGTGCATTACTAGCTCTTGCTTCCGGGTCGCCCCATAAATAAGGTGTGAGAGTCCACAAATTATAGCCACTGAACGATAGCTGACAAGTACTCATTCCCAATTTCTTCATCAAAGGGAATTGAAAATTATAAGCAATTGTCAGAGTCTTTAGACGCAAATATTTGGAATCCTGTTCATAAAGAGTTGATTCTGCATAGTTATTATCAGCATTCTTCCATGTAGCACGTGGATATTTCGCATCTTGCGACGGATTTTCTTTTGTCCATGTATTTGCCAGATGATAGGCAAGCAAACCACCTGCAACATTACCTGAACTAGATAAAAATGGCCGACGGAACACATCCGAAATCATTCGGCTCACATTCCACGCACCAGTCCATTGCGTATTTACTTCCAAATTCTTCCAAGAGAATCCGAGATTCATACCTACCATGTATTCCGGATCATCCGTAAATCCATAATCATAACCCATATCATTTGCGTCAATCTTCCGGTCGCCATTTAAATCGACATAAACAGCATCTCCATTTTGTAATACAACCGAATGAGTCGGAAACGGACGATGGAATGTCTGTTCATACAGTACCGGTGTTTGTTCATCGTAATAGCGCCAGAAAGCATATTGCTTGCGTGAGCCGATACGATGTCCTTTCTCGTACAAATAGTCGTAATCCTGAGGAGCTTCCTTACGCTCGATGATTTCATTCTGATTATAAGAAAGGTTTATACCCGCCCAATAGCGAAAGTTTTTCCCGACCTTATCGTTCCATTTCAACGAAAGTTCCCATCCCCAGTTATTTACTTCCCCTAAATTAGAGAAAGGTTGAGTAAAACCTAACATACCGGGAGCTGTTCCGTCTTGCAGAAGGATATCCCAACGGTGTTCCTTGTAATATTCTACTGTAGCAGATAAACGGTCGTTAAAAAAGTTGATATCAATACCATAGTTCTGCTTGAATGCTTTTTCCCATGTCACATTCGCATTATTAATCGCCCACTCATGTGCTCCTAAACTAACAGTGGAAGTTTGTCCTCCTTGCCCGAACAAGTATCCATAAGAGCCCTGTATCTGAGCAAGATTACCACTTCCATAACCGGAATTACTAACATAACCGTTCAGATTAACATGATAAGGATTGGCAGTATACATAAAACGGGAGCCACCGATTTTATCATTACCTACCAAACCGAAGCTGGCACGTAGTTTCAGGAAGCTTATTACCGGTTTGATAGATTCCCAAAACTTTTCTTCACTAGCCACCCACCCTACGGATGCTGCCGGAAAGAGGGCAAACCGATTATCCGAAGCAAAGTTCTCCGAACCGTTATAACCCATATTAGCTTCTACCATATAACGGTTTTTCCAGTCGTAAGTTACACGTCCAACCAAACCGACATATCCTCGCGGAACATCCGAATATTCTTTTGGGTAATATTCTTTGGACTGATTATAAAGCACCAATGCCCCTATGTTGTGATTACCAAACGAGCGATTATAGTTCAGTGCAGCTTCCATATACCAGTTACGCGACTGTCCCCGAGAAACTCCATAGCTCACATCAGTGTATTTACTACCGTCTACCGGACGTAATCCTACACTCCCATCACTCTGTAATACCGGTGTATAAGTCATTTCCGTACCACCGGACAAATTCTTATTAATGGTAAATGAGCTATTGTACGAACCTTTCAACTTAAATGAAAGTCCTTTAGTGATAAAATCCAATTTCTGATTCAAAATAAGGTCGGCATTCAAGGAATTGTTGACACTATGGGCAGCTCCGCCTCCATAATAAGTGAATGGGTCTGCATCACCGACAAAAGGTAAGCTCAATCCGTCAGACTGTGAGTCAGTAGTAGTATATACCAACTTATTATTTATAAAACCGGCACTTCTAAACGGAGTTGAATAATAGATATTCTTAACCATTCCGGATGATCCTTGGCTGGTACGTGGCTTTTCGGATGAATTAACGTTTCCTGCCACATTGAATGAGATTGTAGTGGTTTTCGTCACGTCTATATCCAAGTTACTTCGGTAATTAAAACGACGATATTGATAGCTGATACCATAAGGCAGACTAAACTCATTGAAAAGTCCGCCTTGTGTATAAGCACCTGCCGAGATAAAATAACGCACCTTATCCGTACCTCCGGAAATATTCAGATTGTGCTGACTCTGCAGAGTAGCATCCCCCATAATATAATCAATCCAATTGACACTCGGAAAACGAAGGGGATCAGAACCATCCCGGAATTTTTGAATAACTCCATCTGAGAATGTCTTGGCTGGTATTTCCCCCACTGGTGTATCATTAGCTATCATTTGATTATAAAACATAGCATATTCATAAGAGTTAGCAGTTTCCACCATTTTAGTAGGCATTTGTATAGAAGCAGAAGTGCTGAAAGAGATATGTGCCTTTCCTTCCCTACCGCGCTTGGTAGTAATCAGAATAACTCCATTGGCTCCGCGTACACCAAACACAGCAGTGGCGGAAGCGTCTTTCAAAATGGATATAGACTCTATTTCATTGGGATCTATATCATTCATGCTACGTTCTACACCATCCACCTGAATCAATGGAGACGCATCTCCCCATGTCGCTTTACCACGGATAAAAACCTCTGCGGCATCTGCACCCGGCTCACCGGATGTTTGAATGGTAGTCAGACCTGCCATCTGCCCTCCTAATACATTAGAGACAGAACCGATGGAAGTACGTGTCAGGGCTTCGGTCTTAACACTTGCCACAGCACCCGTCATGGTTACTTTCTTCTGCACACCATATGCCACGATTTCCACTTCTTGCAAAGTGGTAGCATCTTCCGATAAAACCACTCGCATATTATTTTTGGCAACTAACACTTGCTCAGTATATCCGATAAAAGTAACTTTCAGCTTCGTCCCTGCTTTCGCATTGATTTTAAACATACCGTCGATATCGGTAATAGTACCGACAGAAGTACCTACAACAAGAACATTAGCTCCAATCACCGGTTCGCCTTTATCGTCCACCACCGTTCCCTTGATAATGCCTTGTTGCTGAACTATATCAACAGCAGCTATAGCCTGTCCTTGATTGCCGAAAGTCGGTATTAGGGCGAAAGAGAAAAACAGGGCAATAGGTAAAGTTGTTCCTTTTATTAAGTTTTTCTTATTCATATATTTCTATTTTCATGATAGAGGAGTTATGAGGCGGCGAAGTATGTCCATGCCGCCTTATTTTCTTCATTTGAATATAATTATCTGTTTAGAAAGCAAGCATCAAACGACATAGTTTGCCACCGGAACCGCGCTCACGCAGCGTTATATCCTGACCATTCTCTGAAAGTTTATGATACCACATATAAGTTACAGCACGCTCATTACTGCTAAAATATCCGGCATCTGTTGTCAATGCTGTTCCTTTTGCGGAATTGATGCTTGTATTAATAGCATTTAATGATTTAGCCGCTTGTTCTAACTCTACAATGCTTGGAATATACCAGTCAGTAACCATAGAAGGAACAGTTACTTTCGAACGGTAATTGTTAAGATTAACGTAAGCATTGTCACAAGGGAACTGCCGTATATTTTCATAACAGTAAGTCAACAGGAATGTGTTGTTGTAACCCATAAATCCCGGAATAGCAGCATAAGGAGCACCACCCTTATTTGATTCATTTAAATTGCTTACAAGGCGATTCTGCCATTCTTCGTCAGTCTTAAACCAATCACCGAACAATGCATCAGCGGCCCCGGTAGACAGATTTTTAGTTCCCCATTGAAAAGCAGATCCAGTCATATCTTCCAACGCTATAACCAACCCGTGGCTACAAGCCGGATAGTCGTTATGCAGAATATCATTAGTTTCCGTATAAGTACTGGAATGTGTTACCGATGGTTGCGGATTTCCCACATAACATACAATACCAATTACATTTTCAGGAACAGTTTCAGTATCTTTGCTGACAATTGAACCATTTGCACAATAATAATCCCCTACAGCAAGTATATATTCGTATTTATTAGGATCATTGATTGTATATACTTTAGCCGTTCCGTTATTCAATGTAGCAGTAGCCGCATATGACATCTCCTTTGTTCCTATATATGTACCTTCAATAGTAAACTCTGTTCCCGGTTTCACCAAGAAGCGATAAGAATCCGTACTTTCTTGATAAAAAGGAGTCACTTCATTACCATTCAATTTGAAAGAACTAGCAGTAACAGGTAATTCATAATCATCAAGGGTTACGTCCGTATTGGCAAAGTCATAAACAAGTTTAGGCATTTTCAATACAGTCAAAGCCATACGGTGTATCATTTTAAAGTTGATTTCACCTTTAAAACGATTGTCTACCACAGCACTACCGGAACTTGTCATCAAGTCGTATTTGGTATATTCTTCGTTGGACTGATTATTACCCAGCACCCAACTATCAACATATTGAGCAAACGGATCTTCTTGACCGACATTAAATATCACATCTGCGTCATACGGATAATAAGCATAAAAATCCATATCTTTAAAATCGGCACCTTTATATTCGATGGGAGTTCCTTCAATTTCCCAACTGCCGTTCTTCATCGTAAACTTCCGGTTGTTAATATCCGTCACTATTCCGCCGGCATCTACTCCAAAGACACCGATCGCATCTCCTTCAGCAAAGGCAGTAGTATATCCGTTTTCAACTGCACGTGTTCCTGGAGTAGTATCTATAAATCCACCATCGGTCACACTGATGCGGAAACCATTAGAAGAACCTGTTTCGTTCACATTCAAATCTTCTTGCGAACAAGAAGAGAAACTTGCAATACCTGCAATCAAAAGTGCTGATATATAATTATATATTTTCATATTCGTATTTTTTATTTATTGAATGATTAATGCGTCGTATTAATATTGGTATAAAAGAACAGCTATTTTTTTTCTGTAGCAGTAATATCTTCCTCTTCTACTGTCCAATCCGGATTTTCGGTCGTAGCACCTGTATCAGGAGAAGTAGACTCAGATTTTATCTCCTCTTCTTCTGTAGTCCAGTCATTGATCTGTGTTCCCTCTTTCGTGATAGTAAATACATAATCCTTTTGGTCTACTGACATGCTGGCCTTAATAGTATAGTTATAGGAAACTCCCGTATCTAACTTAGTCAAGTTAGGGAATTGCACTTCATATAACCGCCCTCCCATTCTGGCCTGAATACTCACTTTGCTGCTCACAGTCTGTGGCAACAAGATAGCTTCCATCGTATGATTATTTACTTCACCTACATTTCCCCAATAGATATCCTCAGTCATCGCACTTTCGCTGACAGTCGTCGCTCCTGTGCTTGTATTGAATGTACCCTCCTGCTTCAATCCGATAAGATAACAGTCTATATCAGAAAGTGAAACTCCGTTGCCTGCTTCAAATTTTATCTTGATGCGGCTCATCTTATGGTTAAACACTAACTGTACATTTGGCTGAACGGCACTTGCCGTAGCCGTAGCATAAAGAAAATCAAGATATTTTCTTTTTTCTGCCGTTGCTTGATTTTCAGTGTCAGTCAATACACTTACAATTCCCTCGGTCACTCCAGACGTACCCATAAACGGACAATAGGCTATCACATCATATTCTTGTGTTCCCAAAACCCAAATTTCTTCTCCTACACCTCCTTTGGCGGCAAACATATTATTCGCATCACCTATGTATTTGTAGTGGATATTCTGTTGATTACCTCCACAGGAAATTCCTATTGAATCTCCAATTTCCCATTCTGTATCAGTAGCTCGGGTTGGTGTCAAAGGAGTTCCGGTCTGACTGTTTATCACTGCGTTGAAAGAGACCTTCACACCCGCTTCTCCTGCAAACTTGATGTCAGATTCTTTAACATCAGTGCTGCATCCCGCCAACAGCGACAGAACCAAAGCAGCCATTACATAGTTTTTCTTCATACCATGTCTTTTAAAGTTAAACAAATATTTCTTATTAATTAAATTCTCTATAAGTGCTAAAGGGTAACTACCGAACTCATTCTTTCCGACAGCCATAAACGAAGGGTAGTGTTTTCCATTATTTCTCATACCTCAATATATTG
>NZ_CAEUHO010000008.1 GCF_903181435.1 Bacteroides acidifaciens | reverse complement strand
ACATTTTTTCAAAGAAAAAGATAAAAGCTATCATTTTGTCACCCGAGATAGTTGCTTTTGTGTAGTGAACACTACACCATTATACAGCAAACTCTAAGAAACTATTAAAGGTCCGATTGTTGCCTGTATTGCAGACAGCACTTTTAACACCGCAGTTCTTCCATCCGAATTATGCGTTACGTCCCATTAAGATGTACAGATGCCAGGGAGTAATTCCATTGCACCTGTACATTATACTTATTTCTGTTTTCAATACCGCTATCTCATCTTCCAACCACCGAAAAGTGTTTTCTTAAAGCAAGCCTTGTTCCTTTTCGCCTCGTCCGAATCATATTCTATAGCACGATCGAAGTACTCTATCGCTTGAGGTATATCCTGCTCTGTCCCTCGTCCGAATCCATAAGCAACACCAAGAGCATTCAGTACCATGGCATCAAGAGGCTCCCACACCTCACCAAGCATATCATTTTCTTCTATCTCGGAAAGGAATTCGAAAGCGGCATCATCATCCTGAAAAGTACCAAGACCATTTTGATAACAGATAGCAAGCTCAGCTGCCGGTTGCCAGGAGTCCTCAGTATCCATATTTTGATACGCTTTATTCAACCATACCACCGCCTTAGCATAATCCTGTGCAATATTGCCACGCCCTTCAAAATAAAAGTTCCCTATCTGGAACTGTGCTTTTGCGTTGCCTGCTTCCGCTGCTATCATATAATTCTCAAAGGCCTTATCCAAATCTTCATCAACGCCATAACCGGTTCCGTAACACACTGCCACATTATAGGCGGACTGGACATCCCCGCGCTCTACTGCCATCGAATAATAATGAAAGGCTCCTTCCGCATCATCATATTCATCTTCCAGCAACTTGCCATAGTCATTGCAAGTAAGCGGATCACCTGTATCAGCAAGCTGTTTCAGATAGTTTTCGTATACCTCTTCATCGATATCCGCCAGTCCGGACTCATAAATCGTACGATAATTGCCGAATGCAGCCGGTAGACCATTATCGAACGAGTTTTCATAGTATTGTGTTGCTATGGGATAAGCAAAAGCGTAATATTCATCTTCAGAATTGTACTTGCGGCTTTCTTCGTCGCCACGAATAACGAGATAATCGCCATAGAACAGGGCATTTCCCACCATATACTGACTAAAGGCATCTCCCTCCTGCGCCTGCTGCTGCACCGTCGTAAAAGCTTCCTCAAGCGAAGCGAAAGGCATCGTTTTCCGAACTGCGGGAGACAAGTTGCCGGTACGCAAGGCACACAATACCCCATCGGCACTACCTAAACGCACACTCTCCTTTATCAATCGGGACGCCAGTTCCTCATCTACGGGAAATTCCGCCCCGCACCAGACAAATTCTTCCCCCAAATGGCACCGTCCAAGATAGCAGCAAGCATCTGCATCTCCCTTTTCCGCTGCCTGACGCAGAAGTTCATACCCTTCCCACATTTGTTCTTTGTCGTAGCTTTTCCATATTTTGTCAATGGCAACAGCTACCGTTTCACTGTGTTTCATTGTTACAAATTATTGTATATCCGTTTTCTTTCGATAAGTCATTTATCCTTTATTCATCGTTGGCGACTTCCTCCGTTATGTCCTTCCATTCATCCGTCATCCGGGGAAATTCACGTTTATGATAATAATTGTAAAGCCAGTATCTGACACGCCCGATATAAGGGGCATGAGTCATAAACACCACCCAATCTCCTTCTTCATTATTCCCCCCTGTCTCAACGATATAATCGTCTTTCGTCCCTCTCACTTCCAGATAACCGTTCTGGCAACCGGGAGTCTTCAACAACATCGAAGTGCATTTACCGGCTTCGAGATTCTCGAGAGCCGCTAAAACATCTTCATAAGTGATATATTTGTATTCTTCGTTGTCCACATACAGATAATACGGCTCATCGTCAGGAGGCACCGGAGTGTAATGCCCTTTCTCCCAATCACTGATTTCCGGAATTTCAAGCCGTTCGAAGTAGTTATAAAACATCTGGACAATATCATCCGTTCTATACCCACCACTGACATGCCTCGTCAACCCATCAGCCATAGCGAAATATACGGCAACCTGCGGATTGCCATCCGGCACAGCCATACACGATATCCCCGAACAGTTGCCGTAAGGAGTAATTACAGTACGACAGTTACTAAGCCATATGTCCCCATATTCATCAAGATTATCGATCGCCCGCCGAATTTCTTCTTTGGAGACTCGTGACGTCTGTTCACGACCTTCCGAATAGTTCAACACAAACTGCATGGACGGTTCCGACGGTTCGATCTTTTCTATCTTTTGCTTTTTCCCCGAAAAAATTTGTTTAAAGAATGAAAAGCCCATTTAATGCACTCTTAAAAAGTTTTGCTAATGCAAAAGTAAAGAGATATTTTCAAAATAAGAGCAATTCTTTTCCAAATCGTTCTTTTGCTCACCAATATTTTTCAATCCTTTCATAGCCGAAGATTTTGCTGCGCTCATCCTCCATGCCCTGTATTTGCCTACATATAATCTGTGCACCAATCATACTGAAAGTTATGCCGTTTCCGCCATATCCCAAATCAAAGAACATCCGCTCCTTACCAGGCCACGTACCGATAAAAGGCAAACCATCTTTTGTGGTACTGAACGTGCCGCACCATGCCATCTCAGTTTTGAAAGGAATATCCGGAAACAATTTCTTGAATTTCTTTTCCAATATACGAGTTTTCTTTCTAAGCAAGGCATCACGACGTTCCGGATCGCAGAATTTCTCGTCTTCACCGCCAATGATGATACGGTTGCCACCGGTAGTCCGGATATATAAATACGGATCAGCAGTTTCCCATATCAGACAGTGCTCAGGCCAAAGTTCATCGGGATTCACCGGATGTGACACCAGTGCATACGTTGACGTCAAATCCATAATCTCCTGCGGCAGGAACTTTCCGGCTTCAAATCCGGCCGCCACAATCACATATTTACAATTAATCTTATGTCCTCCGTCCGTTTCTATGACATATCCTCCCTGCTTCTCAACACACTCCTTTACACCCGTATGAGTAAAAACTTCCAATCCGTCTTTCTTCATATGATAAAGCAACAGACCGGTAGCTGCTCTATAAGCGTCAATTTGCGCTGACATCTCGTTCAACAGTCCACAGCCCGGTGCTTCCAGCTTATAATGTTTCTTTATCTCTTCTTTCCCGAGCAAACGGACAGGCAGATTATGCTTTTTCCTCATTTCATATTCTTCCTTCACAAGTTGCTCATCTTTCGGAGTGCTGGCATAGAACAGACTTGGTACCCTCTCAAAACAACCATCCACCCCCGTCGATTCCAATACCTTTTCAATGTCGGAAATCGACTGTAAACACGCACGGTATGCGGATATAGCATTATCCTCCCCAATCATTTCCGACATACGGCAAAGAGGAACATCTATTTCATATTGTAACAAAGCAGTACTCGCCGCAGAGCTTCCCGTCGCAATGCTGCGCTTGTCAACGACACAACATTTCAAACCGGCACTGCACAATTCGTGCACCATCAAAGCACCGGTTATCCCGGAGCCAACCACTACAATATCCGTAGAGAAATCATCCTCCAATGGATGAAAATAATCCAATAACGAGTTTTTAATAACCCAATAGGGCAATCCTGAATGTAAGTCCATAATACAACTAAATATACTGATTCGACACTAGTTACGTTCTCATTTGAAACAACAGCACATGAAAAATATGGTTCGTAGGATATTCATTTTTTTAACACAATACGCAAATGTCATTACAAAAATTACCAAACAAAAATCTTTTCGCGCTGTTTTCTTTCTGAAGTATGAATACAATATTAACTTAAAAACCTTACAATTATGAGAAAATTAAGTTTGGCTGACCTTAAGGACAGGATATCCTGGGGCAGCGTTTTCGGTGGTGTAATGACCGTACTGGCAATATCCGTATTGCTATCTATCCTAAATTCAAGTATCGGACTATTCATGCTCGATCCTCTGTCCGAACATCCGGCATCAGGCATAGGCACTGCTGTCGGCATCGGTTCTGCCATCATACTGATTGTCAGTATGGCAGCAGGCGGTTTTGTTGCAGGAAAACTAGCGGGCATGGATGGAATGATACATGGTTTTCTTGTCTGGGCAACAACCCTTATCGTTGCCGCCATATTGGGAATCTTCCTGGCTGTCGGAGCAGCAAAAATGACCGCCAATGCCTTGGGAGCTGTCTCATCAGTCACCGGCAACGTATTATCCGGAGCAGGAAGTATTGTCGGGAATGGCGTTTCCGCATTATCGGAGAAAGCAGAAGATTTGTTCGGGAAGATTGATTTCAGCGGTACTTTGAAAGAAGAAAACATTCCGCAGAACATTCGTACCGCGCTAATTAAAAGCAACGTGAAGGAGTTGCAGCCGGACTATCTGAACAAACAACTGGAAGAGGTAAAAGATGACTTAAGTAAATCCGTCAAGGAAATTGTCGCCTCTCCTCAGGAAGCGGATGAAGCCATCAACAGTTTTCTGGATCGCCTGAAACAGCGTGCGGAGAATCTAAGTCAAAAGATTGACCGGAACGATTTGTCCAAAGCGATAGCCAACAACACTAATATGTCCAAAGCAGAAGCGGACAAGACAGTGGATCAGTATATGAATCTGATAGATAACGCACGTGCAGAAGCCGGAGAACAGATAGACAAGCTGGAAGCTAATCTGCAAAAGGCGGCACAAGAATGGAAAGAAATCAAACATAAGGCACTTGTAGCTGCCGACAAAGCAACAGATGCTGCTGCACGGTCTGCCTTGATTTCATTCTTCGCTCTTTTGGTCGGAGCCGCATTATGTTGTGCTGCTGGTGCATACGGTGGCAAGAAAACACAGGAAAGGGTGGATATCTGATATTCATTAAGCTGAAATAAAGAGGCTTGTCGTCATATCGGGCAGGCCTCTTTATTATATATTGTTCTCACAACATACAAAAAAGTAATCTGCAATATTATTTATTCACTTTTATGTTTATATTTGTACCCAAAGTAGAAATATGAAAAAGAAAATTCCGAAGATAGATTTGCCTAGTGATTGGATTGTTTACACTAATGTTAACCAAGATTTCTTCAAAAAATACTCCGATCATCCCGTACGTCTGAAATGCGAGCTATTATTACTTTGTATGGAAGGAGAAATAGAAGCTACAGTCAATATAAACCGAATAACAGCAAAAGCTAATGACCTGATTATACTTACCCCGGGAAGTATATTACAAATCCACAGAATAGACAATAACTCAGAATTTCATATCCTAGGATTTTCGCAACACTACATAGAACATCGTATTTCCGAAAATATCCTACCCGAAACTTTATATGTCGCATTAGGAAAAGCCAAACTAATCTTGAAACCGACAGAAGCTAATATGATAAAAACTCATTTCTTATTTTTACGGCGGTTGTACCTATCAATGGATGAAAAAACAAAGAAAAGAGTTACATACAATGTACATCTGAACGCACACACTGGCATATCTATACTATATAAACACAGAGAGGCAGATACATTACATCTTTCAAGGAATGAACAGTTATGCCGAACTTTCGCACAATTAGTATTCTATCATTACGCACAAAACAGAAAAGTCGCCTGGTATGCCAAAAAGCTGGGAGTAACCCAAGTGTACTTGTGCACAGTAGTCAAACAGGTAACAGGAAGAACATGCATAGATTTTATCTCATACATGGTAATCATGGATGCCAAATCACAGTTGAAACTATCAAGCGCCTCCATACAATCAATATCCGATGCACTAAATTTTCCTAACATTTCCCTTTTCTGCCGATACTTCAAGAGACATACCGAAATGACTCCTTTGGAATACCGGAATAAAGGATAAATCGAACAGCAAGAAAGACTTTTTAATTTCCTGCCAAATAGCAGGACAAACTACAAGCAAGAATCCTTTATGAAGCAGAACTCTCGCTTGTAGTATTGTCAAATAAGTATTTGCTAGATATAGCAACGCTCGTTTATGAACAGAGCGTTTGTCAATCCTTTAAAACTTCTTCCAACTTTTTTTGAAGTTCTTCCCCCCGAAGATCTCTGCATATAATCGTTCCCTCTCCGTCAATCAACACAGTATAAGGAATACTCTGTATCGCATACAGTTTGGCAGCCTTGCATTTCCACCCTTTAAGATCGGACAGTTGCGGCCAAGAGATTTTCAAATGTTCTACGGCACCCCGCCAGTCTTCTTCGTCTTCATCCAGCGATATACCTATCACTTCAAAACCTTTATTCATATATTTGTCATAAGCCGCCACAAGGTTTGGCATTTCTTTCAGACAAGGTCCGCACCAACTAGCCCAAAAATCCAATAAAACGACTTTTCCCTTACCGACAAAGTCCGAAAGTCTTTTTGTCCCGCCTGATAAAGTCTGTAGTTCAAAATCCGCAAACTTTTTACCGACCATTGTGTTCTTTCCATTCTCCACCCTATCTTTGATTTTCATAATGGTTTGGTCTGTCTGATAGATAGCAGGCACCTGTTGCAATAATGAGTCGTTTTCTTCCAACGTATTTTCACGATACATTTGTTTGAAAAGAGAAACACCGACAAGATTGGTAATTTGTTGCTTCATACAATCTTTGACAATCTGATAATATGCCGCCTCCTTCAGTCTTACCTGTTGTTCTCCCTCCTTACGTTGTTCGTCTGTCAAAGTTGTATCACGCAAGAAAGCATAAGCCTCATCTATTTCGGCAACCGCCTTATCCACCACCTCACGGACTTTTTGATGAATATCGTTAATATAGGTTCCAGTAGCGGAAACAGCCTCCTTGGCTAAACTGACAGTAATATTGCCATTTTCCAAAAAGAAGTCGACCATATATTCACGTCCGTCTATCTTACTAGTGATATAACGGCAAATCGTAGAGTCCTGCTTTCCTTCAAAAGTAAAATATCCGTTCCGAATCACCGTCGTTTCCAACGGAGACAAATCTCCATTCACCGCTTCCTGAAGGATTACTGTGTCGCCTTCTTGCGCATTTTCCACTGTTCCGGTAATTTTATAACCGGCATTTCCCGTACAAGCCATACACCCCATCAACATACAGGCAACGGCTGAAAAAATAGAATACTTCATATAATTCATTTAAATATAAATATGTTTCAATACATTTTTTATTTGCCTTCGAATGCAAAATCCGATTTCCATGCCGAGCGTCCGACACAGTTATTCAGCACCCACCTCATTCTCATGCACTGATCGCGCGAAATGGAGCAATGCCCGCCTGTCGGGTCATCCATAATATTCTCCGCGCGGAAGTAACACCCTTCGCTCTCTTTATACCATGTTTCGTTCCTTCCCGGTTTAGATTCGTCCCTTATATAATTCAATGTATCATCACAATAATCCGTACCAACCTCATCATTCATATAATTACAAGTAGACAATAACCCCAAATACCGCCCGATGTAATAACCAATCTCATTATATCCCGGCTCATACTCGCTAACTTTAAAATTCCGGTCTATTTTATCTAGTTCCTGTAACTTGTAGAGTACCCCCAAGTCCTTGGCAAGCAAAGGCTCATCCTGATATTCTTTCCATTCAATACCTTCAGGCATTCCTTGCGCATCTGCCGGAACATACTGAGGCATACAACGGTTACTAACTTTTGAGAAAGTTCCGCTCACACTGCCACGATCAGAAATAAGCCATATATTCATATACTGTCCAGCGGGCCATATCAGATGGTGTTCCGCCAGAAAATCCTCATAATTATTAGTGGCATCAATTTCCTTCGTCGTGAACCGGTTGATACCCGGTTCCATCATCCGGCTACCATCCGGTTCATAGCCGGCAAGTACCAGACGGATATGAGTATCCACCCCTACAGGGTTCTGCGTGGTTTCTCCGCTGAACATATAATTCAATTTACGAAGCACCTGTTCTATCTGTTCCTGTTTATAAGCTCCCCCAAAAGATTCAATATCTTCCGTTGTCTGGATGATATGAAAAACAACCGGAATGCGTATTTCCGATGTATATTGCCGGTCCAACGGTTCCACCACTTGAAATGATACAGAATTGGACTCCAACTGAGTGCCTTTTATTTTCAACTTTGCCGTTATCGTTTTTCCAATAAGAAAAGCGTCACTGGTAGAAAAGTAACGTTGCAAGGCAATGCCTGATTCTGAAGTATATTCTAACCAGTCGTTCTGTATCCGTTCGTCAGGAATCAGATAATTATCTTTGGTAAATAAACGAGGATAGAGTTCCAATTGCGCCCTGCCATCGGCAAGCAGCATTCTCTGATTGGCTATCAACTCTATATGAGCTATATCTTCAATGCTCATGACACTGTTGTCATGGTATGTATAATCGTCAGGACTGCAAGCCAAAAACACTTGTAGCATCAACGCCATTCCCAAAAAGCGTATGATTGTTTTCTTAGTCATAATGGTCTTTTTTTGAAGAGTTAATAAATGATGATTTTTTCCCAACCCGGATTCTGCACCATATTCTTGTTGAGCTTCATCTCCCGTGCCGGAATAGGGAAACTATAACGGAAATCGTCAGGGGCCAACACATGTCTCTCTCCGCTAATCGTCCGTTCCATCCTTATCCCCAGACGCTTCATATCCAGCCAACGGAAATCCCCCTCCTGATAGAACTCCCGGTTACGTTCATCAAGAATCGCACTCAATAACGCTTCGTGTCCGGATGGCACCTCAGGAACAGAAGTATAACGTGCATTATAGAAATCGGTTAAAACATTGCGTGCTTCTCCATCTTTTCCTTGTCTGCATAATGCTTCGGCTTTGATAAGACACATTTCCGCCAAGCGGAAAGGCACCAGACAACCTCTGCATTTCCCGTTTTCCCCCATCATATTGTATTTATTATTATACATACCATTTTTAAACCACACACTTTTTCGGATATCACTGTCAGTAAAGAAAGAAGCATAAGCAGCAGTAATTCTTCCGTCACTTACGTTATCTTGCAGATAGGTACTATACAAATCACAGACATTGGTATATTCTCCGTCCATTATTCTCACGAAGAATTCGTCGTTCGTCAATTCTACAGTATATGCTGCCGTCGAACAGTCGAATACCCGTTTCAGAGTTTCCGCAGAATGCGTCAACGACCGTCCTTTCATGGCTTCCACAGCATGTCTTGCTGCATCCTCCCAATCGGAAGGTTCTGCCGCACCGGACATCGCTTTCCATGTATAGACACTTGCCAGCATGGCATGAATAAAATCTTTCCGCCATATAAAATTCCACTCATTCGTCGGTGTCTGCTCTAACAAATCGAATGCAGTGTTACAATCAGCAAATATTTGCCCGAAAACAGTTTGCTGCGTCTCACGTGACGGCATAGTAGTACCTATCTCCATTTGAGGAGTCAGATAAACAGGAATTCCATAATTGTTATCCTTGTAAGGAGCATAATATTGCAGCAATTTAAAATAAGTGTAAGCCCTCCATACAAGTGCCTCGCCTTTCACATAATTACGTAAATGTTCATTATCCCCTTCTGCCGTACTGATATCTGAAATAATGAGGTTTATAGGACCTAAAAAATTATAATACTGCCGCCAGGCCTCTTCGTTACTCATCAGCCAGGTCTGCATACTCTTCCCCGTTTGTGTATAATCACCGGCTTTCTTATCATAATATTGGGAAGAACCTGTATTGATATTCACCTCTCCGGTGTAAACGGCAAGATTACCATGAACTTCCGAATGAAAAGGTACTGTAAAGATATCTATACCGAAAATTCTTTCCTGTCGGGGCATATCCGGTGTTTTCAGATAATACATGAAACTTGCCATTATATCCCGATAATCTTCTATCGTACTGACTACCTTTTGATCACGCGGCGTAAGTTCGAGAAACTTGTCACACGATGTTGTCAGAATGCATAACAGACTTCCAACTAATATACTTATTTTCTTCATAATTCTCCTTGTTTTTAGAATCCGACAGTTAGTTTAAAATTAAATTCGCGGGCAACGGGATAAGAGAACGCATTTCCGGTACCGACATCCAACCCTCTATATTTGGTAAACGTCACCAGATTACGGGCGTTGAATCCTAAAGACAAGTTTTGCATACCCGCCCACTGCTTGATAAGCCGTGAAGGGAAGCGGTAACTCAACGAGAGATTAGTCAGACGGAGATAGTCTCCTTTCGAATATTTGTCGGAAGTGCACAACGAAGCCCAGTAATCATTGTCCGAAGTGGTAAATTTCGGGATGTCGGTACGGTCACCTGGGAATTGCCAGTAATACAAATACCGCTTTTCACGATTGGTAGCAGACACTTTCAGATCGGAAGAATATCCGAGTGCCGCTCTCGCCGAACTGGCTTCGTTATTCGGCGCATTCTGATAATCGTTGAAGTTGGGAACAATATGTCCGGTTTTGAAAGTCCACGAGGTCGTGAATTCCAAACCTTTATATCTCAAGTAAGTGTTGAAACCACCAACAAACTTCGGATTCGAACGACCGAGATATTGCATGGAAGGCATCTGATACCCCATTTTCTTATCACTGTCCCGCACAAAGTCCACTACATCCGGAATACCATTGGGAGAGCCGATCATAGCCAAATACTGTTTCTTCTGCTCCTCACTGTAGGAATCCCATTTATCAAGGAATGCCCCATACGCCCTTTTACCGGCTTCGGTGAGATAATATTGTGGATTACCGGTTTGCGGATTTACGCCTGCCACCTTCCAACCATAAATACTTCCGGTTTCTTGCCCGATAATATTAATAACCCCACCCATACTGACATTTGATTTAATGGCATCTTGATAAGAATCATAATCATAGAATGATTTCTTTATCACATTTTTGTTTCGGGCAATGTTGAAAGCGGTACTAAAAGTCCAGTCATTATTATTCACCCATTTAATGTTAGTATAAAATTCCAATCCCTTGTTTTCAACAATACCACCATTAGCTTTCACCGTAGTCCGTCCGGTAGAAGCGGGAATTTCCAAATCCTCAAGAATATCTTCCGTTTCATTGAAATAATAGTCTAGAGTAATGTTCACACGACTATTGAGCAACGACATATCCAGACCGATGTTGCGGTCTTTCTTCTTCTCCCAACCGACAGTTGGATTAGGATAGGTAAATCCCGTAGCAAAACGATTGCCCATATACATCACATTACCGAAAGAAATGGTAGAGAACGGATAAGCGGAGCGGTCAATATTTCCTGTGTAACCATAGGAAGCCCGGAGTGACAATTCGTTGACGATAGGATTCGCAAAAAACTTCTCTTTATGCAGATTGTAACGCAACCCGGCAGACCATAGTGGAGTGAACCTGTTCGTATCACCAATTACGTCAGCACCGTCAGCACGATAATTGAAATTGAAAATATACCGGTCTTTATAACCGTAACGGAGAGAGCCGAGAAATGAAACACTCCGGTCCTGCCCGTCCTTCGTATGGAACATATTGCTGATAGCGGAAACCATATCTTCATAAGGTACATTCTTGTCAAAGGTAGGGATACCCGTAATGCGATAATCACCATAATAAATAGGTGAAGTATAACCGAAACTAGTATATTTCTTCGACATGACTTCATTGGCGAGCAAGATGCTGAACAAATGATCCTTTTTTACAGTGAACGAATAATCTATCTGATTACGGATAGCCCAACTATGATTCTTTCCGGAATTTTCGGAAAGTTCTCCATTATCATACCCGCTTGGCATGATGTCGTAATAGCGGTATGCATTGCGGGCAAACGCTTCATTCGTCCAAGATGTATACGTCCCCGGTTCTACTTCAGTAGTTTCCGTGTTGTAACTGACACCTTTCCGGAAAATAGACTCTACTGATAACCCGGGCAATACGTCATAACGGAGATTTAGTGTCATCTCCACATCCGAACCATCCTGTATGTTACGCGTGTCCTTCATTTCACGCAAGATATTGAACTGATCGTACACATAGCCGGAAGCACGTTCCGTAGTGTAATTATTGCTCAGATAACTGAGGTCGGCAGCATAGTTTCCGTTTTCATCATACGGACGCTCATAAGGATTGGCAAACATGGCATAGGTAAACGGATCAATGGCAGATGCATTGTCTCTGTTCTTACGCATATTGGCAGAAACGTTCAGAGCGACAATCAAATTCTTGATAGGCCGGTAGTCCAGTTTCATCAATAACCCGGCACTCTGGTACTTGTTAGAGAGAAGAATACCGTTCTTTTCCTGAAAATTAACGGAAGTATAATACGTCAGTTCTTCAGAACCTCCACGCAGACTGACATTATGTGAATGTGAATGGGCCGTACGGAAAAGTACGTCGAACCAGTCGGTATTGATCTGCGCCAAATTCTGAACAGTGGCGTTATACTCACCCGGAGTCAGGAAACCATTCACCATTCGCTTGTAGCTATATCCGCCACGACCTGTAAGATAAGCATATTCCAGCCCGAAGTTATTTATAATAGACTGTTCATATCTCAACTTCTCGGCAGAATTCATAAAATCGAGACGGTTAGTCGGAGCAAAAGCGCACTCATAAGTACCACTATAGTTGATTTGTGTTTTGGAGCGAAATCCTTTTTTAGTCGTGATGACAATAACACCATTAGCAGCGCGCGCACCATAAATGGCAGCAGCCGAAGCATCTTTCAATATACTGATAGATTCGATATCTTCCGGCATAATATTGCCTACTCCATCCTGCATAATCGTTCCGGCATAATCGCCTGTATTACTTTGAGGAACTCCCTGCGTCATAGGAAGCCCGTCAACAATCCACAGAGGTTCGGAATTACCGCTCAGGTTGTTTTCACCGCGGATAGTGATTTTAGAACGTGTACCCGGTGCACCAGACACGGTAGCACTATTCAGCCCCGCAACTTTACCTTCCAAAATACGGTCGATAGAGGTAATACCCTGCATCTTCAAGTCCTTGGCAGTAATAACAGTAGCACTACCGGTCATACGGTCTTTCTTTATCACTTCCATACCTGTAACAACGACTTCATCCAATGCTTCAGCATTTTCGCGCATCACCACCCGGATGGATTTACCCGGCTGGCTGATATGGCGTGCTTGCATTTTCATACCGATAAAGGTGAACTCCAGCGTATATCCTTTCTCACTGGCGGGCACGCTGAACAGGAAATATCCTTCGGCATCGGTCCCCGTGCGATGTGTCGTTCCCTGTAAAGTGACGGTCACTCCTGGCAAAGGTTCTCCTGTGGTATCTACTACACGACCTGTTAATTCTACTTTATTCTGTTTGCCTTCTTGCTGGACAGGCGATACCGCCAGCGCACTCCCCGAAATGTAGAGGAGACAGAACAGGAGCATCCATGCAGCACGCAACTGTCTTGCCAATGAGGAGTAGGGTTGATATTGAACTTTCATAATGTTCTGTGTTTTTTATTAGATTATCTGATTTGCGGATTGGCTACAACTGCCGGGCATTTGATTTCCAGTTGAACGGATGGATTCAAAGGAGAATCAATATAACCACCAGTATATATATCATATTCAGTTTTCATATCCTGCGGAACATAGGACTTCACTTTGATGACACCCAGAACCCCTTTTCCCGTTTGGAAGAAAACATAGGCAGGCTTAAAATCTGCTGTTGAAATCTTCACTTTTTCTTCGGTAATTTGAAAAGAGAAATCATCTGCACTCAAATTTTCAAAGTCTGTATCCGAGAAACCTTCAGGCGCATTCATATAAACCGTATGACAAGGAAAATCGTACTTAGACTTATGATCCAACATACTACGAATACGTATGGGAGATTCAAAATAAAATGCCTCTTGTTCATTATTCCAGGTCAATGCCAAATCTATCTGTTCTTTATTTTTTCTAGCATCATTGGCAATTTGACTTAGCCCTGTGCTTAAAGAGAACATTGACATTCCATTGTATTCAGTATCAAAATCGGTACCCGAATTTTCGGGGTCGATGAACTTCTCTCCGTCAACAATCAGACCTATCATTTCGGCACCATCCTTGAGAGGAAAGCCTTCAAGACCGATTTGGTCAAGAATATTACGTATTACATCACCCGTATACCACATCACAATCTCCACCTCATCCATCAGCCCCGACAAAGAGACATTGTTATATTCGGTAGAACTAACTTGCGACACTCTGTGCTGCTGAAGTGTCCCATTATACTCTCCCGCAATATCTCCGCCAAAAGTCGTTTTACATTGAAATACGACACGATAATTATCACCATTCTTTTCAACGGTCACTTCTCCTTCTGAAAGGGTTGCAGGAATGTTCTCTTTATTCTGCGTATTATAATCGGACGAACAATATCCGATGAAAGTATATGGTTTCTTGTCTGTGCCAAACACGTATTTCCCCGGCACCAATTCTCCGAGTTCAGGAGATGCTAGATGAAAACAAATACAAGCCCCCTCACCTTGGGCTTTTTCCAATTCCATATTGCCGTAAAGTCCTGTTTCATAAAGTGAAAGCATGAAGTTACCGGTCTCAATCCGTTCATCACCGGCACGAAAACCTTCCACACGATCAGTCACCGTCGTACCGTCCTTCTCGTAAGTATCCTCATATATATAAGGAATACTCGAAATAATTACATTTGGATTACTTTGCCAAATAACCCCACTCTGCAAATTATACGGATAACCATACATTTGAATCATCTTATCAGGATTTATCAAATTATCATCCTGATCGGAACAGCCCCAAATGCAAACCAGCATACAGAAAGCCACTCTCCATAGATACTTTTTTTTCATAATACAAATTCTTAGTTAACGCAAACTTAAAACCTAATAATACTCAGTATACCGGTATTACATATTCCAATAGCTCCGAGTTAATTTTATGCAAAATAAACAAGTCACCTCATTAGTATCAATATCTATTTTTTATTTTTTTGTTCATTTTTTAATATCCACACCCAAAACACTAACAATTTTCAAATCCATACCCCGACCATATAAAAACAGCTATGGGTTAATTATCTAAATAACACTTAAATCTTCACGTCAAGTTCCATCTTCCACCCTAAATATCCCTATATTGCGACAAATCATAAATATAATCAGCATGAAACTTTGGGTAATCATTATTTGCTCAAAGCGGAGTTGAACGTAAAACAAGATATAGACTGTCCGGTATGGGCACAAAAAATTAAAGAAATAATTTATCATGTCGATAGATATAAAATATTTTGAAGATAGAAAAGACTGGAGAAAATGGCTGGCAGAGAACTTTGAGACTGCCAATGAAGTGTGGTTTGTATTTCCCAGTAAAGCCTCGGGCAAAAAGAGCATAACGTACAATGACGCTGTTGAAGAAGCCCTTTGTTTCGAGTGGATTGACAGTACAATAAAGACGCTCGACAAAACACATAAAATCCAGCATTTCACGCCTAGAAACCCTAAAAGTACCTACTCGCAAGCCAACAAAGAAAGACTGAAATGGCTATTGGAAAATAAGATGATACACCCTAAATTTGAAGATAAGATACGGGATGTCTTGTCTGCTCCTTTCGTTTTTCCCAATGATATAATGGGCAGATTGAAAGAAGATAAAATGATATGGGAGAATTACCAACGTTTTTCCGAACCATATAAACGTATCCGGATAGCATATATTGAAGCTGCAAGGAACCGACCGGAAGAATTCGAGAAGCGCTTAAACAACTTTATCAACAAGACGAAAGAAAATAAAATAATAACAGGATTTGGCGGGATTGATAAATACTATTAATCAATATTCAGAAACAAACGACTGTTCATCCGGATTTTACATCCCCCCACTTCAATATGTACAGGTGCTACAGATTGACTCCATAGCACCTGTCAATTATAAAACAATCAAGAAATTATGTCTGTTTTCAAATGTTATCCCTATTCAAGATCTCTTACACAACGTACATATCCTTTTTTGGCATTCACAAGCCTATCGTTATCTCCTCCCCATTGTGTGTCAACAGTCGTGACAAACCTGAGGTAACCATCAAAATACATCTGATAACCAGCACTAAATGATCTTGCACCGTTCATATCGCGTTGTGAAAATCCTGTCCGAGAGTGGATAACTTGTCCATTTTTCATGTTTAAAGAAGGTAAATTCCCACCAAAATCATAGACTTTAGGCTTCTCTCTGTCATCCCAATCAAACAAACCTCCAGCCATTATCATCAGTTCAGCTTCATTGGGTAAACGCCATGTCCCCAAATCGCTCTTATCCGGGTTCTGATAATAATAAGTACACGGAGATTTTCCTTTCTCTATATCACTTGTCAAAGTACTCCAGGTTTCATAATAATATTCACTTTCTCTGTTAGGGTTATTCAAATCCTTTGGTTTGTCTATTGTATTGGCTATATATTTGGCAACTTCAAACCCTTTCTGATAAACCGTATTTATCTGTGAGGTTTCATTATGTGCCGGTAGTTCATAAATAGCCCTGGTAGCCCGGGTAACATTAGAAGGTAAATTCTCAGCCCTGAAAATCAAGTACTCATTCTCCGCCCATTTATTGACTAATGTTTTATTGAGTTCCTTATCTACTTCATCGAGATGGTAACTATGATCCTCCGAAGTTTCCAAAATACCCAAATCCCTGATCAATCTCACATCCGAATAAGGCATTCTTTTTCCCGGAGCAGAAATATTGCTATAATAATCAAAATTATATATAGGAGTCATACTATGCGACTCCTCTACCAACATAATGGTATTACAACTGGCCAAAGTCAAATTGGTACTTCCCATAAAAGCTCTTGAAGTGTACAATGCCGTAGCATTATCTGACGGAGCATGCCCGACAAGCCTGCTCTTTAACGGTAACGCTCGTTCTGCCACATACAACATATTCGTTTCACAAACAGAAGGAATATACCATTGCATTTCATTTGCCTGCATTTGTCCGTCACGATTGTTATCCCTGTTTCTTAAGAATGGGGTAAAACAAGCATACGTAGCATGATAATTAGACAATGCCAAATTCGTATGGTCTTTACTTAATGTTAGTTTTGCATTTTCTACTTTTGTCATAACCTGCCATAAAGTATTCTCTTTACCTCTATACATAGGATCAGGCATTATATTATCTGTTAATCCTCCAGTACGTCTGCTCATTACAGACCACGTATTTGCCCAACCATTAGAATAATATTTATTATAAAAAGCATCTGCTTCAGTAGCGGCTCTTACCATGTAATCCAAATCTGGCGTCTCATTCACATTCTCCACTCCCCAAACGCGCATACCGTCAGGACTATTGACAAACACTGTTTTTATGGACATCTGCCGAATGGTCACAATCGCTTGATGGTAACGTGACTGTCCGTCAGGAGAAATTTCATGTGACGTATTTACCAGCAAATCAAATGTCCGATCCGGAGAGTTGGCAAAGATTTTCCACAAATCCTTGTCCTTAGGAGCGTTTTCCTGCATAGGATTTTGTTCGTAGAAATATTCATTGGCATAAACTGTTACTTTACAAAGTCCCGAAGCTGCATTGAATACATAATCAGATTCATTCATCAGCTTGTAAAGGAACTGTTCCAGCGAAAGCAGATTAGCACCCGTATCGGAGAAATATTGCATATCCTCGTTTCCATTGTCGGTCAAAGTGCTTGGATGGATATAGAATTTGAGCCAGTCTGTATCAGCCTTTTTTTCTTTGATGGGGATATAGTTGTTATTCTTCAGTTGTTCCAATTCCGCTTTCGTATAAGATATAATCTTATCACAAAACGGCGTACGAATAGCAAAAGAGAGCATAGCATCATCCTTCAAACTGCCATCCGGGTTAAAAATAGCAAGCTCGTCCTTTTGAAAACGCATTAACCCCTGCTCATAATGGCAATCAAAGATAAACGACCTATATGCGTCATATACCAATCCTTCCGTACCAGGAGAAGGTTCCTCTTCCTTATCCTTGTCTGACAATGCTTCAATAACCAAGTCATTCATCCCCTTAATAGTCACATTATAAGTATAATGCACGTTACGTTCTATATCGTAATCATTAACCGGATCCTCGATTGACGTATATCCCAAGTAGATACGGTAAGTCACTCTTCCAAAACGTTCGGTCGGAACATCTCCAGTCATCATGCTTTGACGCAATTCACCTGTAAATTCAATATAAGGGGCAAGCTCCGGCGCATATTCCGTTGCACCGTTCTGTAGATTCGGTTTGTCAGTTGCACCTGCAACGGGAGACTTCAGTTGCTTCTGTCTCAGGTCATACCCTTTCCTATCCGCATTATAACCGGGAGAAGTGGGAAGAATGGCCTTCTTCGCAGCCTTCCGGCTTTCAGGCATATAGAATGAAGTAGTTATGTTGTCGGCATCTCCCTCAAACTGGAATTTTTCCGAGTTCCAGTATGATTTTCCGTCCATCCCGTTCGCATCCCACGAAGCTGTTTGATCAGAACCTTTGGCATGTTCCGTGAGGAACGTTGAACTTGGCACATTACCGAGTTTGTATGTTCCAGGCTCAAATACAAGCCCGTCAGCGGTTTTCACATTAACCGTAACCTTAGCCTCACAACGTTTCAAAGAAACCTCTACCCGTTTAGTAGCATTGGAAATCGTCACCTTATGAGTCACTGACATTAGCAGGTTGCCATTCGGACGGAACAAAGTATGTACAGTCATAGCTGCCTTTATTTTTTCCAAGTCAGACAGGTTCACTATCCCCGCCAGCACATCCGGCTCGACATGAAACAGCCCGTCACCGTCCGATTTATAGTTTGCCAACAGGAACAGTGTCTTTTCTCCCGTGGTAAGACCTATATTTTTCAGCAACCCCATACTAGTAGGCGCATCGTTGTCTTTCTCGCCCGTTGCCGTTTCCAGATCACTTGCAGCCATATTAAGCTCTTCCCTCGAATATTCCCGAGAGAACTCCACACCACCTGAAGCATTGAAAACCCACAAGTAAAGGTCATAGATTTTTCTCTCTTCACCTTCTAATAAGACAGAACGGGTCTTGGCGGTATTGGCCGCCGTACCGACACTTATATCCACTGTGGTAGGTATTCCCTCCATCACACCATTCCTTTGAATAAGGTCTTCATCCGTGCAACATACAAGCAATGGAAGCAATAACAGAATGAAATAAGTTGTTTTCAGTTTATATCGTTTCATAAATAATAAAATTTATCATGATAAATTCTTGTGTATATCATTGGAATGGAGGAAAATCCACATTTTTCCTTACCCACGGTTCGACCCGGTAAATGATCTCCTTGTCAGAAGACTCCGGTAAAACAATGAACACTTTATAATCTCGATTTGGATAAATCGGTCCGGAGTATACACCAGAAGAGGTTTCTTCACCAACATCAAACAAGAAAGTCTTTGTCTTTAACTGTGAATTATTTCCTCCATCAGAATGTTCCACAGTCAACTGTATCTTTGGATGAGGATACCCCTTTTGCCAAGTATTGCTTTCCGGAATATAAGGAGCCAGATACTGTGGCAAAAAGAACTGTTCATATTTCCGATTTTCCATCTGCGTATGATCAATCTTTCCATCAGCAGTAAAAGGGGCCTCATATATGCTCATTGCTCCCCCGTTTTTTATTCCATAAGAATAGACACCTGTATGTTCCATAATATTCTCTGTACTTGGGCTAGAAGCGGCCAGTTGAGCTTCATCCGAATCATTTTCTCTGAAAGAGGGAGACATCATCACCGGAAAATTAAGAAAAGCAATCCTCTTATAAATATAATTTATTCGGTCATGAGCGGCCGCACTTGCGATATATATCCGGATGCGGGAGAAATCACGGAATAAGGGAACTGTAACCTCCTGTACCTGTTCCCCAGTAGAAGGTTGCACAGTTGCTTTTGCCTTTCCCGAAAGCATGCCCATATGTAATCTGTTAGACATTCCGGGAACATCCTCCCAAGGCTTTGCAACAGTCTCCGTCCAATCTATAATTTTTTCATTTGCCGGTGAAGGGTCTACGCCATCATAGGGGCTATTTGACGGAAGTCCGATACTACCATTCTCCTGCTCCTTAAGAATAGCGGGAAACGCTGCACCTACAATAGCTTCTCTGTTTATTTCTTCTATACCCATCTTTTGAAAATCCCATGGAATCTTATTGCGAAAATCTCCTTCAGGAGTATAATAAGGCAAATCCTTTCCCGTCTGATTGGGAGCATAAAAAGCATAAAACTCTGTTTCACCTTTAGGGATGCGTACCTTGATCTGATACCGTCCACTCACACCATCGGGATTAAAGGATATCAAACTGTTATATACATACCGGTTTAAATCCTTGTTAAAAATCATAAGCGCGATTCTCGGCAAAGCAGGTGGTTTAGGAAATAACGTTCCGGTTTTATACCAGTTAGCAGGATCGGAAGAATATTCATCCAACATGTCACTCTCTCCTGCTTCAACACTTCTAGTCGATAAATTCAATTTGACAGTCACATTGTCCTCATCTGAAAACTGCTCCATACAATTTTCCTCTCCCTGGCAAGACAGCAGAACAAAAGAAAAGAGCAGTGGCATTGTAATCGTAAAAAGACCAATAGCTTTTACCGTATGGATATATTTCATATATTTCAACATAATCTTCATCAATCAGTTTATGGGAACCACATCCACTGCTTCCCATGGTTTTACACTTACACTCAAAGAAAACAGATTTTGACGGAAATATAATGGAAGCAGTGCTTCCTGCCGACCTGTTATCTGAACTTTATCGTGGTACTGTGCGATATATTGCGCTACATCTACAGTACAAAGAACTGCCTCATTCTGTACAAGATAAATCAATATCGGATCCTCGTCCTCAAAGCGCAAAGTATTGAAATCAAGTACAAAACGGTCTTTTTTCTCTCCGGCTGTAAATGGAAGATCAAATGAGGTAATTCCGGAACGAGTACCGGTAAAAGAGAAACGGGCTGACAAAGATTCCACCTGTAGACGGAATCCATTCTTAGTATTCTGTTCAAACCAAGGCTGTATATCCGCATCTCCATCGGGAAGCACTTCCGCATGTATTTTTACATGTTGAGAATAAAGGCGTACCACATCACGCGATTCATTCAGCACCTTCGATGTTACAATAGTTTCTCCTAAATACAACCTGTTAAACGTACCCACTGCCGGGATATCATTTTCTGTAAGTTCAGGACGGGACACCAGTCCTTCTTTATAACTATCGTTTTTTATAATGGAAGTTTCTTTCAAGGCATTACCTACAGCTACCACCCTATACTCTCCTTCAGGAAGTCTGACTTCCAATGGAGAGGATAACTGCTCTCCTTTGAGATGATATTTTTCTACCAGATTTTCATCTTCAGCATCAAAAATAAAGACATCAATATCATCTACATATTCTTGTAGATGCTCTTTATTATCATCAGCCAGATAGGAAAAGACAATGGTATTGCCAAGACAAGCGCCTAAGTCATCATAGACTTGGTTGCAGGATGTCACGACAAACGTTGTGACCATCAGTAGCAGCCATGTAAATGCGTATCTAATGCTCATATTTTTAAAATAATAATAATCAAATATCTATTTCACAAACCCCTGAAAGGTCTTATGCTTCCATCAGTTTGTCTTACAAAAAAAGAAGGGCAGGAAATACCCTCCTTACGAGAACTTTTTGGCTTTCCCGTTCTTTCCAAACATGAAAAAAACGGGAAAGAACAAACAGACAATTAATCTATACCTACTTGTATATTAAAGAATAGGAAATACATTTACTGCCACCCAAGGTTGTACCTGCACTCTGACAATCACGTTTGCACTCTCGTTATTGAAATCTTCCTTACCACCCGGTTCAGGTATTACTCCTTCAGGAATAGTCGGGTCAGCATCTACTAGAATACCATGACCGCCGTTCACTTTCGACAAATCAATGTTCAACAGTTTTCCAACCTTGTTTGCAGCAGCATCCAAGCCTGTATCCTGTCCTTCAGTTTCGGTATATCCAGTAACATTCAGGAAACGACGGTTTTCACTAACCTTTCCTGTCTTAAAAATAAAATGCAGAGTAGGAGCATCACCACCTTTACCATAGTTAGTCACTTTATCACTGAAGAAGTTGAAAGCAGCAGCTTTTTTAGCTGTCTCAAAATCAAAACCAACAGCACTATAATAAGAAGCAGCTTCAGACAAATCATTCTTTCCATCCGGTTTAAACGTACCTGTAGCAAAGTCATATCTATCACCCTGATAAGTTTTTGCTTCCAGCAACTCATTGGAACTATGGTTTGCAACATGGAACTTGTTATAGAAGCGATTCATCACGATGCCTGTATTCTCTGCTGTTACATCAACAACTTGGAAATATTTCTTCCATTCTGCATCATTTGGAGACGCTCCTGTCTTCACGTCATACTTACCGACATGAGCGACAAAAGCTGCCAGAGCCTCTTCAGCTGTTTTACCGGCATTAGCTTTTATCCAGTCTTCCTGCCATTTTTTAGCATCCGCCTCTCCTGACTGAGTCCATTCTATCTTCGCAAATTTGGTTCCCAATACCTGGAAACGGTTCATATTACCAGCAAGAGTGAATTCAGCGGCTTTAACCACTCTCTTATCATCCTGTGGATTAACACCATAAGATTCTTGACCGATTACTGTCAGGTCTTTGGCATCTGCGTAAATAACCTCTCCAATTTTTGATTTAAGCACATAATCTACAACATCGGCCATTTTACCACCTTTCTGAACGATAGCTCCCTGAGGATTACAGATTACAACTGCCTCTTTGGTTGCAGCCGTCACATCGAGGAATTTATATCCTCCCGGGGTTTTATCGGCAGAGACGGGAACGGCATTCACCAGTTGCCCCCATTTCGCGTCGTCCTTTATAAACTCTTCTGCAACCGTGATATTACCACTGCCATCTACCAGATACACATGTACTTTAGACAGTGCGGCTGCCGCCTGGTCAGCTACTGTTTCCTGTAAGTCTCCCATAGCGGCACGTGTCCCCACCTTGTTAGTGTTCAATGACACTCTAACGTCCATCGGATAACTTGTATTGTCTAATGTAACTTGATTTTCTTCATTACTACATGCCGCAAGCAATGCCAAAGCCGCAACAGTAAAACTTTTTACTACTTTCATAAGTTAATTGTTTAAATAAATATTAAAATTAAATCTAAGTTATATATTGATTATTTTCTATTTTTGAAAAACGCAGCAGCATTAATGTTACCATATTTAGCAGCCTCCTTCAACAAACTCTCAGCCCGTTTCCACTCACCTTTCAAACTATAGGCAATTGCCATGGGGAAAAGAGAACGAGAATCTTCTTTTACAGCATCCAACACCTGCAGAGCCCCATCCGGATCATTCCCGTATTTCAGCAGGGCATTGGCATAATTCAAAGTCGCCACAATGTCTCCCGGAAACTGCTCATATGCCCTCTTGTACACTGGCAAAGGATTTTCACTTCGGGAAGCATACAATTCGGCCAACAAGTACATTTCATACTGGCTAAGACATTCCGGGGTCGTCTCAAAAACTCCAGAAAGTTCCTCTAGTTCATAAGGCCTTACATCAAAACTGAGACTGAATGTCGTACGCCGTAGCTTTGGATAGAACTCCTTCAGGAGAATCTGATAGGTTTTGCCATTATCCAACTCACGGATAGCAGACTCGCGTTCCATATCATTTTGGTTATGTTCGATAATAAAAAGGATTTTATCCTTATTGGCAAGATTGGAGCCACTGACTGCCGCCTTAAGGCCTTCCCAGTCCTCCCCGACACCTTCAGTACTATAGACCACTGCTTTCTTCAAGGCAGGATATCGGTTGGCGATATAGTCCGAAAGGGTTTTAGTACGTCTTTGCGCAAGAGACCTATTATAATCAAAACCTCCTTCGGGCGAAGCATAGCCTTTTATATATACACTCTTGAGTTCCGCTCCTTCGATTTTCAAACTTTCAGACACAAATTGTCCAAGCTTGGCAAGTTCCTGACTATTATCGGCAAAGGTCTCACGAAGCCCATACTGTGCCACAGGAAAAGTCACTTTACAATCAAAAGAATCCCTGTAACACTTAACCAAAACCTTTTCCGGTTCGATAAAATCATAGACATAATCTTTTGCTCCAAAAAATGGAATACCAGCTTCCAGTGCCATACCCTCATTCAAACTTACTCCACACTCGGCACAGCCATACGATGCCTCCTCCACTATAATATGCCCATCTGCCATCCAACTTTCAAAAGGAAAAGTACTCTTAAATACTATAGGAGTATCTTTCAACTCCTTAACAGAATGCACTTTACCAAAACCAGCTTGTCCGGGCTTTTGATTACGTAAAGCCTTACGACGCTTAATCACCTTATATCTTCTTTTTCCGGATATGCACACCTGTTCCAACTCTATGCTTTCCTTCCCGTCTGCCGAAATGTAACGGGGAGAAATGCACACAACTTCTTGAGTTTTCAGTTTTACGACAGGTTTTATCGCAAACTCGATATTCAAATCACGTCCATCCACACTCCTCGCCACACGGCTATCTGAATAATCCCAACGTAAGTTGCCAGCAGGCAATACAGCATCTTGAGCATAAGTGCACAACGGTAGTAATCCGCACCAGCCCACCATAAAAGACAGTTGCTTATAATATTGTAACAGTTTCATTAATATACTTTTTTAGCAAAATAGAAAAACAATAAAACGAACCCCAACTTATTAAAAGTCTACTTTAACATATAGATAATGGAAATTGCCGCTTTAGTGGGGCCGATGTAATCAGCATTTCCTTTACCCATTTTTTTACCACATGTAGTACAATTATACTTATCATACTCAGCATGTACATAACCAACTCCCAAAGAAACCTCCACATTAAAACGATTGGAAACAACCCACTGATACCCAGCGCTCAAACCGCCTCCCCAAAAGTAGCCCTCGTAGCGGTGATCTTTCATGCTGTCATCCTTTCTTTGAAGAACAAAAGGCACATCAACCCCGCCGATATTCATCTGTCCTCCATGGGCATGCAGCCCGAAAAACCAACCATTAAACACATCACAAGTCCAATAACGAAGTTCTGGCTGTACCAGCCAATGGCTAAACTTCTTATTTTTGTATCGGGGAGAGGTGGCATTTTTCGTGAATAAAAAGAAATTCATCCCCACCTGCGTGTCCAGAGTCCATTTTCTACCCATTGACAATTCAACAGAAAGATTAGGAGTCTTCAAGGCATCATATGCCAAATTGTTTTTTAGTGCCACCTTTTGAGCAAAAGAATGGGTACAAACAATTAAAAATAAGAGAAAAACCGATCTCTTTACACTAAAGATTTTTGTCATTTTTATTAAAACTTTTCACATCAATTTTTATTAATGCAAAGTTAGTGCAGAAGCAGGGGAATGATGTTATACAAAAAAGACATAAATTAATAAATATACGCCTATTTATCAATAATACACACGTCCTTATCTATACAAAAATATAACGGAACAAATAACAGGTATCTTTATCCTCCAAAACACTCTTATCTTTCAGTATTACAAACAACTGCTCACAAGATCTAGCCCCCACACCATGTAATCTGCCAATTCCGTCAAAACCATTCCTTTTAATGAACCGCAACAGGTCTTCCAATAAATAGATATTATATTTTCTAAGGTTTCGTAATATCCTCGGAGATATTTCAAAATTAGACAAAGGAGTAGACAGTTTTTCCAAATACTCAACCGGTATATCACACTCCTTAACAGGAACAGCAACCTTGGTTTCTTCACAAATAAAATTGTTCCGAGACAAGACTGTTTTACAATTTCTATACCGGAGATCAGCTAATTGAAGTTTTTGTTTTCCTTGAATTATATCCTCCCAACTATCACTCACTTCCCTCATCGCTTTTTCATATATAAAAATCAACGCTTTCCGGGAAAGGTTATACTTACCAGACAACTCAGCCATCCCCCCCCCTGCCAACATGGAGTAAAAGATATCCTGCATTATTTTGTCTTTCAAACACATGGACATCTTCCCGACAAGCTCTTTAAAAAGGTCGGAGCAATGCTCACTTGAACTACATAAAAGGTATTTGTTCTCTCCCTTATTACCGTCTCCAAATTCCATATTATTCAATTCACCACTCACCATATCAGAAAAAACGTATTATAGTTTAGTTTTATTTTCTTTTTCACAGCTGCTTCGTAGCTCAGTTGGCGTTGCACCAAACAACTTTTTGCAATAGCAAGTCAGATGAGCAGGAGAACTGAACCCGAAATCCATAGCTATTTCCCGAAAAGCAATATCCGGTTCGCTAATTTTCTCACGGATCAGTTCGGCCTTTTTCTCCTGCATCCATTGATAAGGGCTTTGGTTAAAATACTCTTGAAACTTACGGTTAAAAGAACGTTCCGAGACACAACATAAACTCGCGAACTCCTTCACTGTTCTCACTTTCTGATAATTATCCAATACAAAATTTTCAAACTTCCGTCCTATTTCGGTTGTTCCAGAAAAAAAAGTAGCAAGCTCAGACTTTGTATAAAAGCCTCTTAATATAAGGTTTATTTCTTGCTGTTTAAGAATGTGCATATGCCTGCACAACATTCCCTCTCCCAAATAAAAAAGCAACTGCCTCAAAACATACAATAGCGGTTTTCTGATTGGCAAAACACAACAATTCTCATTTTCTATTCTGTCATGCGAAATAGATTCAAGAAACATTTTGTCACAAGCTGTTATTTGTTTATCCCAAAACAATAAAAGGCCTTCTGCCGATACAATACTATCAATCCGGTTTCTTTCATTCTGCGGTATAAGCAGCATGTTATTTTTAAGAAGGGGAATGTGACATTCTCGACCTACACTAACAGATAACTCTCCTTCCAAAAGAAACAAAATACAAAAACAACTGCTATTATCAATTTGGCCGGATTCTTGTGACGCCAATTTGTATCGAGCAAACCCACTGTCAAATTTTAGCTGATAATTAAAACAGGAATGATGTTCTGATAAATAAAGTAATTTCATGTTATAATACAAGTAGTTTAAAAAAAAACAATCCATTTTACATATTTGTTTTTCACAAAAAAGACATCTAGTTTTAAATTACAGACAAAAAACAATGATTATACAAGAAGCTCATTTAATGATAAATATACTCAACACATAATATTATTATGGAACAATTAATGTTCCGCATTCCTTTTACTTTTCCCAACCAATTAGCATCGCAAATATTCGAATTGAGCATAAGGACACAAAAGCTTCCATAATCAAATTACTCTTACACAATATTCTACAAAGAAAAACTAATTCATTTTTTCTCGATTATACATAAATGACTACTTTTTATACATGAAAGACTATTTCCTCACTCTAACAAATTGACAGTAGTTTATTTGACTCAGTCTGAAAATTTGGGGGATTTGATTCAGGACAATCACATCCTTAAAAAAAGATTCATTCCGGTGCGGGGATAAATCAAAGCAGTACTGAAGTAAGCCGAACCATGTACTTGATTTGCTCAAGTCTCCTATATCATTTCATTGAGTGTAGTACTTGTTGCAGTCAAGTCTCCTACTTGTTACAGTTAAATCTC
>NZ_CAEUHO010000007.1 GCF_903181435.1 Bacteroides acidifaciens | reverse complement strand
TTCTTGCCGAAATCCACATCCGCTTGCTGCTTACTATCTAATTCCTTCAGGCGTTGCTGACTTAAACATTTAGTCTTTTCAGAGAGAAAGAAAACGATGTGTGTGTAGCATCTTCCGGTTTTGATAACTGAAGCGGTTACATTGATATCCGTGTTTGCCGTAATCCCGGCAAGTGTACCCGTGAATTTTCCTGATTTATCTTTTGTATAATCCCATGCGATAGGCTTTTGTACCCTTTTTTGGGCCTTTGAGAGCCTGTTCTCATCTTTGGCCTTCTGGCTGATGGTAATCCCTATCACCTTATCTAAAAACTTCTCTGTGGCGTTCTTATTCTGCTTAGGGTCATATGTCGGTGTATTCTCTAGATAAAGCGCAAATTTAAGATCGTTGATTGCTACGGTCCATTTCCCCAATTTAACCACATTCTTTAAATAGGGATAAAACCAGTTTTGATAATCCGTTGATAGTTTCAGGTAGTATTTAGGTTGAATAGATGCATACCGTTTCAGGCTGATAAGGAACGGTTTTACATCTCCGTTCAAACGGATATTGACAAATCGTTCATCTTCAGAAAAACGATAGCTAGTTATCCATGAGTAGCCCATCCATATACGTGCCCCGTTCTTTTTAACGCGAGGCAGATGCAAGCTGTTCTGCAAAACTTCATTCAGAATCTTATCAAGCAGCTCATATTTCCTTTCGGTGTTTTCAAGACCTAAATATTTGAAAATTACCTGTTTGTCGAATCCAAGTTCCGGGAATAAATCTTCTTCGGCATATTCTACTGTTTGCGCAAGTGCAAACAATAAGCGATAGCCGTAAGTAGACATACGCCAACGGCAAGCGTTTACTTCGTAAAGCTCTTGTGATATGCGCACCACCTTGTTGGGGTCGAATTTTTCTATTTTCTTTGGTTGCTTTTCCATGATATTAAAATTCTCAATTGCAAAAGTATGTAATTCCCCTCTAATTTCCAACTAGGGGGGAAGTAAAATTTTCATTCCCCCATGTTCGGGGGGAAATGAACCCCCATGTTCGGGGGGAAATGAACCCCACGTTCGGGGGGAAATGAACCCCACGATCGGGGGGAAATGAACCCCACGTTCGGGGGGAAATCAGCTTGTAATGTATTGATAATAAATACGATATATCCCCGACAACTATAAACAAATCTTTAAGACAAAAATAAAACAACTTAAAACAGAACACCCAGCGAATCAAAAATTGAATTTAGTCGTTGTGCGGACTTCAAAATCACGGACTGCCAAAATGACAGGTGCGTGTGTTCATTGAAAAAGTGGAGGATGTTTTTATTCATTTAGGAGGATTTTTCCTGCGTGTTAATTTTTGTATAATTATGTTTGTTTGTGTATATTTGTATACCTTTTAGTTATAGCTATGCTATAACGTGTTGCGTTGAGAATCATAAATTTAGAGACGATTTTTCAGTCGGTTTGAATTTTGCGAGTGATTTTGAAGTTCTTTTGGGCGTTCCCCTTCGGGTCGGGCTATCCGTTCCAAGTCCTCGCAAGCTCCGGGCTTTCCTCTTCTATCCCTAACGCAACCATTCGGATGGTAATGTCTGGTTGGTGTACGTCTGGATTCGACAGCTTAATATACCAGCTTGCTGTCCATTGATTGAAGCAGTGTTCCACTGTTTTATTCAATGGGGGTATTAGGCTCCCCCTTTGATGATAAAAGGGATGGCAAGTCCGTCAAGTAGAGGGTTTTCAAATGTAATGGAGTGTATGGGTGTACAACTGGATTAGTTGTGTATTCATGGTTGTTTCGTTAGGTATTGTTTGGGTGGTTTGTACCTGGAGTATTGGAGCGGAACGAAGTGCAGCGTTCTAGGAATGGTGAACGTAGTGAGACATGAGCAAATGAGAGAAACGAATGAGCAAGCAGTCATTGGGCATAGCCCAATGTTACTTTTTGTAATACTCTGTATTTCAAATAAATATTAAAAATAATGTATGCAATTTGTATGTATTTTGCATACAAAAAAATAATTCGTATATTGTTGCCCAGTTAGTTATGACTTAAAAATATATATGCAAATACCTATACATTAATAGATTATGGCGACAATTAAAGATACTTCTATTCGTGTTAAAGAATCAACCCGATTAAGGCTTGATACTCTAAAAGGCAGTCAATCTTATGACGCACTTCTAAGTGATATTCTGACTTATTTTGAAACCACCGGCATAATGCCCAAGTCTATGATGGTTTCCCCTGTGGTAGCTGTAAAGGAGCAGGCTAGCCGTGTAATTGAAGTGGTTCGAGGCATTGAGAAATCACAGAAACTGACCCTTAAAACCATTTTGGATTTAGTTAACCAGATTGCAGCCCAGCAGCCCACCGGGCATATTTCTAATAATACTAATCCGGATGAATTCATGCACATCAATGAAGTGCAAGAACTCTTATCTGAAGCAGAACGGTTACGGCAGACAAATGCACAGCAAAATGCTGAACTTGACAAGCTGCGGACACAACTTGAAATTGCAGAGAAAAAAGCACCTTCAGGAAGCGCCGCCAGTGGGAATATTGCTAGCATTAAAAAAACTCTTCTGGAGACAGTGGATCTTTTCGACGAAAGAAAGAAATCATCTACTTTTAATGATGATATCTACGAATTTGACCGGAACGGATTTGATAAATGGATTGCCCGGTTCCGAGATGATATAAATAAGTTATAGTTATGTTTGCGATAGTTCATCCGCCTAGTGACGTTCAAGATGGTAATGCCGGCAGTTGCCGGGCATTGGCCCAATATCTAGACAAGGAGGCTGGGGAGGGACTGCGGTTCTTTTCCCATACCGAGCAGAACATTTCTGTCGAGCAAGTAATTGCCAGCATCGACACCAATAAACAAAAGTTAGGTGCTGCCGATGCTAAATTTTTTATGTTGTCGTTGAACCCTTCCGAAGCGGAACAAAAACATTTAATCGGGCGTGATGTGAGTGATATTTCAGAACTGACAGCCGATGAACGACAAGAAGTTATTCGTAAATTGGAAATATTTACTCGCTCTGCAATGGATGAATATGCACAAAATTTCGGACGCGATAAAATCCGGAGTGGTGCTGATCTGATGTATTTTGCTAGAGTAGAGACTGAGAGGATCTACAAGCACACTGATGAAGCCGTTAAAGATGGGATGGCCAAGATTGGTGATGTGAAACCGGGACTTCAGTTTCATGTGCATATCATTGTATCCCGTAAGTCATTAGATGGCAAAACTAAGCTCTCACCGCAGGTTAAATCTACCGGTAACGAATGGGAGCTTGAAGGTCGAGGAACTGTTAAACGTGGATTCTCACATATAAATTGGAAAGTCCGTGTACAACAAGCGTTTAATGAGAGCTTTAGTTATCAGTCCAAAGAGGCTGAAACCTACCAAATTAAGCAGCCCCCGCAGCAGGAGAAAATTGTAGCATCCATACCAGATAAAACGCTTCAGGATTTATTGATGAACTATCAGTTTACGGCAGCTAATCAGATTGTTTTTGCCATGCGTGAACAAGGTTACGAGCATTCGGTCCGGCATGGTGTACATACATTCAGCCGTGACGGTGGGACTTTTCAAATACCACATTCAGAACTGAAGCAATTTGAACGGCCACTTTCAGAAGAACAGCTTGAAGACATAGCTAAGCGGTTTGACCTAGCCAAATATGAGAACGGTAACGGGAATTATAACGAGAACGGTTTGCAGGTTAAGGAGGTATCATTCTTCACTTATCAGATGGACGAGAGCGGTCAAAAGTCTTTGAAAGATGTATCTTATAAAGTGATAGTAGACGAACAAACAAAGACGGTTGTGTCGTTTGCTACTGTTCGCCAGTTCGCATTTGCACATCAGATAAACTTAATGAAAAGCGATTTGGATAAGGAGGTGGTTCTTCGGAAGATGAAGAATGCAGATCTGAAGGACCTGCTATCTAATTATCGTTTTACAGCAGGTAATCAGATAGTAGCCGCTATGAAAGAGCGCGGCTACGAACATCGTGTCAGAAAAGGCGTGCATACGTTTAAGCATCCGGTGCACGGGACAGTCAGTATCAGACATAAGGACTTGGTTAATTTTCAAGAGAAGATAGATGATGCTACCATGCAGGATATTGCCGAACGGTTTAATCTGTATAAGTTCAAAAAAGATTTTGCCGAAGGTAGTTATAATGAAAACGGACTTTCAGCAAAAACGATTGAATTTAATACTTACGTAAAGGTTCCCATTAAGCCGGAAGGGGGCGAGAATCAAGAAAGTGAACCGGATAATACTACTCAGGAGAAACAGTCTGCACCTGGAGAAAATAAAGATGATAAAGTGAAATACCGGAAAGAGTTAAAGTTGGTTCGTTATGATGTTATCTATGATGATAAGACCCATGTTACAATTCCTGTGTCATTGCTCAAGCATTTTGCTTATAAGCATGATATTAGCTTGATGGATCGTTTCAAACATAGCTATGCAGTAGAAAACGAAGATATGCGTGAATGCTTGCGTAATCCGGAATTGAAGAATGTGCGGCAGATAAATAAAGAGATGCGGTCCCGTGGCTATCGGGTAGAGATGGACGAAGAAGGAAGATATATCTATACACGTGGCGATACTTCCTTTAAAATGGAGAGGCGAGATTTACGTGCATTTACTAATTATGCCAAAAATACCAAAGAAAAGGATACTTTTGCAGATAATACCGGGCGTGCGGCAAGCATGATAGGTGGCAGCATTCAAAACAAGATAATGAATGAAATTCTAGGCGATAATTTCCGTACAGAACGGATGGTTATTGGCAAAGTTAAAACGGCAGTCAGTCTTGTTCAAAATCCGGCTAACATAAAAATGATGCTGGTTCGCAAGATAGCCGGCTTTTTGAATCCATTTAAAGAATTGTAATTATGATGACGTATATTTTTATAGGTATAGCAATATTTGCCGCCATCATTCTGGTGGTACTTATGATTCCTAGCTCAAATAAAAAGGAGGATCAGAAACAAAGATATAGTTTTGAGCTTGAAGCCGGAAATGGTAAACGGATTACATTTGGTAATCCGTTTAATAACTTTTTGGTTTACGCTGGAGCTGAAGGCGGCAAAACCAAGTCGATTGGCAAACCTTTGCTTCGAGAGTACATAAAATATCATTTTGCAGGGATGATTTATGACTATAAGGATTTTGATTTGACGAAAACGGCTTATAACTTAACAAAGAAGGCCAATTACCCGTATAAGTTCTATTATATCTCGTTTACCGATATGGAGCACAGCTATCGAACTAATCCGATAGCTCCGTCCATTGTTGAAGATGAGAGTTTGTTTTTGCAATTGTTGGGTGATTTTTTTGCTGCATACATGGAGAAAGACGCTAAAAAAGATGAATGGTTCGGTGGTGCCTTGGGTATTCTCCGGGGGGTGGGTATTCGTTTCTATCATGATTTTCCGCAATTCTGCACCATACCACACATCGTGAATTTTATTTGCCAGGCAGGTGCTGCGAAGATTACAGAGTTCTTGAATTCTTCCATCCAGAGCAGGGCATTGGCTAAAGGCTTCCTGGATGCTGCGGACAGTCCGAAAACACAAGCCTCTTTTCTGAGTTCACTTACTCGTAGTTTGGGCATACTGGCCAACGATAAAAAAATCTGTTATGTGCTTTCCGGCAATGATTTCAGCTTTAATCTGATTGATCCAGAAGAGCCTAAACTAGTGGCTATTGCAAACTCTTATCAGGTAGAGAGTTTAATCTCTCCCGTTATTTCTTTAATGCTGTCGATCAGCTCTCGACGTTTTACGTTAAAAAATAAAATCCCTTTCTTTTATTTTTTAGATGAAGCAACTACGTTCAAAATTGAAGAGTTCGAGAAAATGCCTTCCGTACTTCGCGAATACTTGTGTAGCTTTACGCTCCTGACACAATCGGCTGCTAAAATAGAGAAGTTGTACGGGCGGTTGGACCGTAGTTCGATAGAAGCGAATTTCTCCAATCAGTTCTATGGCCGTACAAAAGATATCGAAGCACTGAAGAGTTATCCGCTTGTCTTCGGCAAAGCCGAAAAGCAGCGGATTTCACGAACTACAGGCAGTAGTCGGGGGGCAGACAGCCGGAGCAAAACGGTTTCTCTGCAAAAAGAAGAAGTGTATGATACGAGTTTCTTTACTAATCTAAAGTCAGGTGAATTTGTAGGCAGTGCTGCGCACTCCAATATGCCTACGTTCCATTTACGATTTAAAATGTATGATGAACCTGAAGAACCCTTGCCAATTGTACATACTGTGTTAAGATCTGAAATAGAGCAATGTTATTTACAAATCATTGATGATGTATCTAAATTATAAATCAATTATTAAAATAATAGTGATATCACCTGGTTACAATAAAAAATAGAGCCGCCAGTTATTGCAAAATGATAAATACTACAGTCGAGGGGAGGAGGTAGCAATAACCATCAACCGGACATGGCATAGACATAAGATGGATAAGACCTATTTGATTATCAGTGATTTACTGAATTATTTTAGGCAAAATGTAGACATGAGGTGGACAGAGCATAGACAAAAGTCAAATTTTATAAGATACATTCACGTTTTGACATAACTTGTCAAAACATGGGTGTATCTTTGCAAAAGAAGTATTGAATATGAAATTTTCTATCGGAGTTAAGGGAATGCCTGAATATGGGCTAAGTAATGACGAGATTGTTCGCGATCCGCAAGTACGTGACTGGTTTAACGGTCTGGAAGAAGTATTGTTGTACATGGATGAAAATAGCTGGTCTTTGGAAGCTGATTTAAAAGATTTAGGGATTGAAAATGAAGAATTTAGTATAATCAAAAAAGAAGATTGATATTTCTTGATTTATGCTTGTGTTCTTGCATTTTGGAGACATAGAATTGCACAGCCAGGAATAATGAAATTTCTGGCTGTATGATGCTTTGTCTTTTATTGGTAGAATCAGACAAGAATATATATTTGTAATAAGTTTAATAATTCTGGTATGATTCTTGTTGATTCTGCTGATTTATATCGTTTTGTGGAATTTCTCTACATTGTGCTGTGTTGCTGTCTACAATTGGCGCATTTTGCTATTGAATACTCCTTTCGTGTAATTATTTATTTTTTAATGTATTAAATAAAGTGTGGGTGTATTTTTCCTGGCTGGTATATATTTTGTGTACATTTATATATGAAATACACACAGACTTTAAAAAGCAATAGATGGTTCTACGTTTTTTATAAGCTCTGTTTATAGTAAATTTATTTTTTAACCATTAAAATATTCTTTATTATGAACACTGAATTTCTTTTAGCTGCGATTCTTCTGCAAGCTGGCATCAAAGCCGAAGTTAACACTTTTTTAAATGACTACGCTGTATGGCTCATTGCCGGTATTTTGGTATTCGGGGCTGGAATCGGTATCGCTATGAATTTTGATAAAATCATAGACCGTGACGGACAAGGTACTCGCAAGGAAGGATTGATAAATCTTGGATGGATAGTGGGCTACATCATTATTGCGATGGCTATTCTCGCGGCTATTATTGCTTTGGTTAGTTCTAAACTGCAAATGTCTGTTTGATGGATTTCCCGGTAAGAAAAGGACTTGAAGCCCCCCTGAAAGTGCATGGTATGTACACACGCTACTTTTGTATTTATTGCGTAGTGGTGGGCGTGATGGCCCTTGTGGCTGTTAGCTTCCTTACTAGTGCCATGAGTGGTAAAGGGTCGTTTTTATCCTTTATCGTGGCCCTTTTGATTGTTGCCGGAATCTCCGTTGCTATTCGGGTCGTGTTCATCAACCTTTCGACTGAGAAGAAATACACCCGTTTCCGGAAAAAGGTATTTGTAATTTCAAACAAAGATTTGTTACACTCTTTAAAGTAGATTGCTATGAAAATATCTGCTAGTGCTGCATACTGTATTTTAGATACGGTAGGGGGGAGCATATTAACTAAAAATGGTAATTTGACTGTTCCGTTTTTGCTTGAAATGCCGGAAGCATACTCACTGGATGCATCCGAAATAGAACAGCGGCATCAGGAATTTTTCCGGGCATTCCAATATATCCGCTTCGGTTTTGTGCACAAGCAGGATATCTTTTTACGTCGTCCGTTTGTGGCTGACCGTATGATAAAGGGGAATAGCTATATTCAGCGAGCCGAACGCTCTTATTTTGATGGTCGCGAATATCTGCATCATTTTTGTGTGCTTTCCTTTACCATTGCCGGGTTATCCAGTCTTGATAAAGCATATCAAGAAAATCCGCTTGCCTATAAAGAACACCTGACTAAGGCAGACCGCGGAAAGTTGAGTGAGTTTCTGGATATGGTGGAGAGTGCTGTCTCCATCATTCGGAATATTAAAGACAGCCGGATAACACCATTGAATGTACCTGATATTAAGCGGCATATTTTCCGATATGTGAACGGGTTTCAGGATGATGAAGGCCTACGGGATATTCAGTTTTCTGATATACTTAAAATCGGCTCAAAATCGGGCTTATTCTTTGCTGTATGTGATGAGAAGTATTTGCCTGACAAACTCAAAACGCATATCGTAGATAATACGTTGCAAGATGCTAATAGCCATTTGTATATGGCTATGCTTGAACGCCTGGGTGTTCATCTTCCCTGCTCGCACGTGATTAACCAGATATGGCAGTTTGCCGGTACGACTTACCGTGAAGAACTATCAGGACGGGTAAAAGATTTCGGGCGTTGGCAGGGTTTCGATAAGATGCTGGTTAAACGGCATGAAGATCTTGAAGAATACGAAAGCGAAATTATGAATGAAGAGAATGTGCTTTGTCGTACACATTTCAATCTGATGTTACTCGAAGATAATGAGACTATTCTTGGCCAGTGTATCGACTTGGTAAAAGGTATCTTTACCAATGCCGGGTTTAAATACTATATTCCGAGTTATGAGGGTATGTATAACATCTTCATCGGTTCGGTGATTGGACGCGAGAGTTGTCTAGACCCCGGCTATCTTTTCCTTTCCGATCTTCATTCATCGCTTTGCCTGAATATCAATTATACCAATTTCAAGAATGACCCGGAAGGCATCTTATTTAACGATCGGATTTTTCAAATTCCGCTTCGCAAGGATACTTGGGATTCAAAGAAAAAACGCATTCCGGCCCGCAACTCTATTATTGTGGCAGTAACTGGAGGTGGCAAGTCAGTGACATCGCTTAATATTGTACAGCAGCTTATTGAACAAAATGATAAGGTGATTATCGTTGAGTTCGGTAAGAGCTTCTATCAGCTTTCGCAACTCTATCCTGATCGGTCTTTACACGTCGATTACGACGGTAACAGTCCGCTGGGCATTAATCCTTTCTTCGTTGGTGAAGAGGGTGCCGACAAAGAGAAGATCCGCACTTTGGTAGATTTGATATTAAAGTTTTGGCGCACACGTTCTATTATGGAAGATACCAAGCAAGTTGTTTCCTTGACGAAGATACTTCGTCAGTATTATGACGATATACACGAAGGTCACAGCTTTCCGGATTTCTACGAATATGTTAAGCAGCAGGGGACTGCTATTTATGAGCGCCTGAATATTCTTCCGGAATACTTCGACATTGCCAGTTTCTTGCATATATGTTCTGAATTTATGCCGGGTGGATTTTACGAGAATGTTTGCAAACATTCGCCATTAGAAAATGAAATGAGAAAAAGGGACTTTATTGTTTTTGAACTGACTAAGATAAAAAAAGACCCGTTTCTGGTTTCCATCATTATGACGATTCTTTATGATACCATCGAGAGCAAGATACTTTCTGATCGTTCCGTCCGGGGTACACTAGTCTTTGACGAGTACGCAGAGAGCCAGGCCATCCGTGATACATTCAGTGGGGCTGATATTCACTCGACGGTAGCATTCTGTTACCAGAAGCTTCGTAAAGAGAACGGAGCAGTGACAACCATTATCCAGAGTCCGGCACAGCTTCCTGATAATGAATACACCAAAGGTATTATCGCTAACACGCAGATTTTGTATGTGCTACCGGCCAATGAGGTGGTTTATGATCAGACTGTCGAAGCATTCCATATAAAGAATCCGAGCCATATAAACTTGATGAAGTCTATCCGGAATGACTTTTCAGGAGTGCGGCCATACTCCGAAGTATTTATGCGATTTATGGATACGTATGCAACTGTAGTACGATTGGAGATGTCTCCAGAAAAGCTTTTGGCTTTTCAAACGGACGGGGAGAAGTGGAACAGGTTGCAGGAACTTTACCGCGAAAGCGGTAGCATCGAGAGAGCGATTGAAGATTATAAACACTCTAAACGTAATGAATATGAAGAACAAATGTCTATGTAGTCTTGTGCTTTTATTTATGTGCGTAGCACAAATGTCCGCTCAGTGGGTAGTGAGTGATCCGACTTTAACAACACTCAGCAAATTGAGCTGGGCCAAACAGCTTTCAGAAGCGGCCAAACAATATGGGGTATTGGATAAATCCAAAAATATTTTGGGTGAAAGTTTAGACCTATATAAAAAAGTCAGCGGCTTTATTAAAAACTCACGTACCGTAAAGAACATATTAGAACGTCAGACAAATATGCTTAAAATAGCTTCGATTGAATGCACACGGAACGATATTTATGCACCTGAAGCCTATGATGCGTACAAGGACGTCATTAATGAGGTGATGGATCAAAGTCTGGTTTCCTTCGATCTCTTGCGTGACGTGATATCTACTTCGGCTAGCATGACCGATGGCGAGCGATTGAAGATTATCCTTGATTTAGATACCAAACTCCAAAATAACGAGAACCGTTTGCTGGATGAACGAAAGCGTTTCAATAACATAAACGATGCAATCAAGCGCATTGCTGCCTTAAAATCCACACCTAAAAACTAACGCCCTATGGATTTAGAAGTGATTGATAATGTGACCAAGGCCTATGAAGCTGTTAAGTTCAACGGTGTGAGCAAAAGCCTTATTGCCCTATGTACTTTTATTGCAGTCCTGATTGTGATAAATAAATTCGTGACTGCTTATAAAACAGCGTGTACCGAGGGCGACGGACAGATAAATGCGAAGAAGTTCTTCGATTTATTCTATATTTATATTTATACATTGGCAATCATTATGGCAGCTCCATTTGCTTTTACGGTCATTGAAAAGGGACTGGGAGAATTACAGAACGAGATGATTGCTTATTATCAGCGAGACATTGATTTGAGTATTGATGAAGCGATTGTAACGTTTACAAAAGATTATATCGAGGATGTTCAGCGGCAAAATAATTGGGTGGGCAAACAGATTGATGAAGTGATTGTGCTTCCTCTGGTGATATTTGTTTATACTATCCTGCTTTATGCAACAAAATATGTGTTCTTCTTCTTTGCGGCAGCAAGGTATCTGTACTTGATATTACTGGAGATTGTTACCCCGATGGCAGTCGTGCTGTATATGGATGAAAAAACACGGGCACATACGCATACTTATTTGAAGAACTTGTTTATTTGCTATATGATGATACCTGCATTCCTTATAGCTAACGCCTTCGGTTCGTTGATTTCCGATGGTATTATGGGAATGCTGGGACAGAACAAGTACTCAATACTAGGGTTGCTTTTTGCTTTTATTTTCAAGTTGTACCTTTTTGCCAAAGGGACAAAATATAGTCGTGAACTTATTTAATACTTGTTTTTATGAATAAAGATGAAATATTGAATGATTTTGATTCACTGGCCAAAGCCAAGAAGCAGGGAGCGGTCAATCTTAAACTCTGCTTGGGGTTTGCGTTGGTGGTGGTAATCTTAGTTCTAATATGGGGCTTCTCGGTTAATTTGACTGCACTTGATAAAGTAGTAGTGGTAGAACGTAGCGGAGAGTATTTGAAGACGTATGCAGAAGATAAAGAGGCCATGTTCCAGACATTTATAAAGAATACCTGTGCCGAAGCTACGCGCTACGCGAACAGTTTCGACCGGCTTAACCTGAAGCGCAACCAGGCACGAGCTGCGTTTTATATCAATAAGAACGATTTGAATGCCATTTTTTCAAAGTATTATAATGATAAGGCATATTTTGATTGTACTCAAAATGGGGCTGTCTATTCCTGCAAATTGGATAGCGTGCAGGCCATTGCCGGAGAAAACGAACCTTATCAGGTTCGCTTCTCTTCGACGCTGACCGTTCATGGGGTATCAGGGCAGAAAGTCCGTTTTCTTATTCGCACAAGCGGAGAACTGATAAGGGTTACTCCGCAGTTTCCGGAAAATAAGACTGGATATTTCTTTAATAAGTTCATCCAGCAGATTGTACGTATTCAAGATGCACCACAAAATAAATAGCCTATGGATAAAGCGGTGAAAATAAAGATTATCATGTGTGCGGGTTTCGGGTTGTTTGTCCTCGTAGTAGTGGCTGTATGCATATCTCTTACCAGCAGTGGTGAAGACACTACTGTCGATGAAGTGAATACTTCTCTCCGGGCACAAACAGAGAGTGATTTTACAATTGACGATATGATGAAATCAGATGGTAAGCCGGACTATACGGATTTCTCCGATGAAGTGTATCAGGAGAGGGCTACGGCCTATAGCGAGGACCCCGAAGCGATCGCTCTCCAGCAACAACTTCGTGAGAACCGCGAGCGGCAGCAAGCCGATAGTATCGCTGAGCTGAAGAGACGCATTACACCTAAGAAGAAAAAGAAAGCGGTAAAATCCACAACTTCCGCACCGAGACCGCAGGCTAGTCGCTTCTTTTCCGGTGATCGCCAGACTAACCAGGGAAATACCATCGAAGCGATAGTTTCCGGAGATCAGAAAATTACGGATGGCAGCGTTTTAAAACTGGTCACGTTGCAGGAATTATCCCTTGATAATGGACGGACACTAGATCGGGGTACCGCTTTATTTGGTGTGGTGGAGCTGAAGCAAGATAGAATCTTGATTTCTATTCAGTCGGTTCGTGTGGGCAATAGTATCTATGACTTACAGAAGACTGTTTATGACCGTGACGGGTTGCCGGGAATATATGTCCCCTTGAATGTCAAAGCCGAAGCAAGCAAAGAGGCAGCCGGTGAAGTGGTGAATGATATAAACGCTACTACATACAGCTCAGATGTATTGAGCACTGGTGTTAATGCCGTAACTAATGCGGCAAAGAGCGTCTTCCGTAAACGGAACAATCAAATCATTGTTACCGTGAAATCTAATTATAAACTGTACCTAAAATGAGAGCACTTAATCTTTTCCTTTGTCTGGTCTTTAGCGTGCCATGTATGGCACAGATTCGACCTGTAGAGAGCCGGGAAATCAGTGTGAATTACTCCAAGACTATACACCTGATTTTTCCATCGGCCATCAAGTACTATAAATCGGTTTCCGATTTTGTTGTAGTGGATAATCCGGAGAACGTGCCGCACATTCTCCGCATTAAGGCAAATCAAGATACATTCAAGAGACCCACTACCGTAAGTGTGGCGACAGAGGGAGGATTCTTTTATTCGTTTCGTGTGTCGTTTTCCGACAGCTTGAAGCATACGAACTACTTCCTTCCTGATATGAGTAATATAGAGCCGGACACGTTATATATTAACGAACGCTCACAAATGCATCTGATAGCGCCTGATAAGATCGTATATGTCGATTTTGGTGATACTTGCATTCAGGTGCGCAAAGCCGAGAATACAGAGAATATTGTCCGTATGATTGCCAAGGCAAACACGCTCAAAGGCTTTCCACGCCAGACTAATGTTTCAATGGCCACGGCCGATGGCAAATTTTATACCTATAACGTTGATTATATGCAAGAGCCGCAGATTTTCGTCTATGAGATAGGAGAACAGCCCCAGAAAGCCCCTAATGTGATTTTGACAGACAATATCATTCCGGCTGGTGAACGTGATCGCGTGATTGACAAGGTATACAAGGCTAGGCGCGGTATTTATAATATGGGCATCAAGCGGAATAAAATTATTTTCTCCGTTAACAATATCCATATATATGATAATTTGTTGCTTTTCACTTTCGAGCTGGAGAACAAGACGCGTGTACCTTATGACATCGACTATATCCGATATTATATAGTTGATAAGAAGACAGTCAAGTTGACTGCTTCTCAGGAAGTCGATCAAACACCCTTGTTTGCCGAACATTATTCACCCAGGATAAAAGGGCGTAACACTGTGAAATACGTGATTGCTTTTAATAAGTTTACGATTCCTGACGATAAATATTTTCGCATCGAGATAAACGAGAAAGGAGGAGGACGGCATATCGTCTTTGATCTGGAGAATAAAGATGTGGTCAATGTTACGGATATTTAGTATTGTATGGTTGGCCATCCGGTGTGCTTCGGCACAGGATAAGGTTGCTTTAATGGTCGAGGTGCTGCAATCAGCGGCAGATTACGAAGGTGTCATATCCGTGAAAGAGATTCTGCAAAGAGAAGGCAGCGTTTTCCGCTTTGTTCCTTCTATCTGTCCGCTCAGAGAAGCATACCGAATCAGTGACCGGTTCGGCTATCGGATTCATCCGATAACCGGTGAACGAAAGTTTCATAGTGGCGTAGACCTAGCGGCAGCTTACGCGGCCACAGTACACACCACAGCCGATGGTGTGGTGGCTTTTGCAGGAAGGCGTGCCGGGTACGGACTAACGGTTATTATCCGCCACAAGTATGGATTCGTGACCCAATATTCACACTTGACACAAGTTTATTGCCGCAAGGGGCAGCAAGTAGATAAGGGTGGTGTAATTGGTTTTGTCGGGAGTACGGGTGTTAGCACTGGAGATCATTTGCATTATGAGATCGTGAAGAATAATAAGAAGATAAACCCCCTAAATTTTATGTTATGGAACTCGGTAACGAATTAAAAGTAGAACGTATCAGATTATCGCTTAAAGCTAAGGCAATTGCTGCACAGATAGGAATCAGCCCACAGCAGCTTTACAATATCGAGCAGGCAGACGGGATGAATGCCGTTGCAAAATACCTGGCTTATTTGAGGGGTGAGGGTGTAGACCTGAATGCGTTGTTTGACAGAATTAGAAACCATAAAACGATATAAGAGTATGAGAATTCTTTTAGTTGCAGCATTTGCCGCCATTCTACTTATGGCGTGTGATGATAACCTTCAAGTTATCAGCCGTGATTTTTCTGTTACGCTTAAAAGCGTAGAAGGCAATACGGCCATAGCTGCTAAAGCAGTGAAATGTATCTTTACCGTTAGCGGACTGGATGAAGACAATGAAGACCAACTTTTCACAACCTTTTCCGTCACCGATGGCGACGGACTTGTGATGGTTGAAAATAATGAATATGAGCCGGGAGAAGCTTTTGAATTTGATTATAAGAAAAACGGTGGCCGGATGGTTTTCGATTTCATTCCCAAAGCAGCAGGTGCACAAAAACTGGTTGTTTCTTTGGCTAGTGATATAATTCTCCGATCTGATAGCGTTACTCTGAAGGTGAAACCACAAACGGCTAAATAGTATGAGAAAAATCATCTTTATTTCAGTGTTATTGTGCTTGGCTATGGGAGCCAGTGCGCAATACATCGGTAGCCAATACTGGAATATTAGTGGCGGTCTTGTAATCGACGAGAACCAACCGCACGGGAGTATAGGAACAGGGAAAGTGTTCAAAGGCTATAAACTGGGTGCAGTTCTGGGATATCGTAATCTGAATAATGACCAGGTGAAAGCAAATACCGTGACTGTAGGCCCGGAATTTGCTTATTACCTTTTGCACGGATCGCGTTTCTCGCTTTCCGGATTGGTAGCGGCATCTATCGGTTTTCAGAGAGCTGATGAAAAGACAGAACTTGTACGGTTGAAACGGCATCGGGCATTTGTCTATGGTTATGAGGTGGGCATTCGGCCAGAATTGCTTATTACCCCCAAGTTTGCGTTAACAGCGGAATATAGGTTCAATATGTTGTTTAACTCTGTTGTACGTAACAACAACTATGTGGGATTGGGCTGTATCTTTTATTTATAAACTTTAAAATATAATGGTATGAAAAAGAATTCGATTGTAATGTTTCTGTTGAGTGTGTGTCTTTTGGGCTTCTACGGGTGTAGCGATGAAGATGATCCGGAGGATGGCAAAGGTGCTATATATCAAGTGACACTTCAGCAATCCGGAGAACTGAACGGTTTTATTAAGGCGTTGGTGGTGACGGCCAATGGGGCAAAGCTGGTTCATGAAGAGACTGGGGAAGTGTATAATGGTACAGCAGTTCTGGGAGATGAAGAACTTGTCGGGATGAAAGTTACACTAACCACCATGGACAAGGCCATCGAGTTTGCTGTTTCCGGTGGAGCTGTTGATAGAGACGATGAAGTCGTAACAGCTCCGATGATCTGGACTGTTACGGTAACAAAAAATGGTAAGGAGGTAGGTAAAGAGGTTGTGACGTTTGAGGATGGTAAAGGGGTGAGTGCTGATGATCTAAATCTTTATTATAAATAATTTGATACGATAAAGGTGGTTAACTTTTTATCTTTATATGGAGATTCTGTGTAATTGAACACCGGAAAGAACTACATTCTTAAAATGTGGTTCTTTTCACAAATAACATAGGCTGGCGTTTAAATATGTTCTTATTAGAACGTATTATTTTAAGGTATGTTTTACGTTATTCTTTGGGGGTGAATTCTAAATATTCTCTTACTACACCAATTTCTCCAATTTCTCCATTTCTTTCATATACAGCAAATCTTTTTTCTGTAAGTTCATCAATATCCCAATACAAGCTACGTCCAAAATATATTGTACTAGAACTAGGGTCACCAAAAGACCATTGTCCATTAATGCTACTTTGATGTTCTTTTCCATCTGGGTCTGTCATAATTAAGGTTCGAGTATATGTACCATTTTTATTAAATTTGTATATACCATAAGTCGCTTTGTTATCGTTGATTGTTGTTTTGCTGACCCATGTGATATCACATATTAAAGCTATAATGCTATTTTCTCCGTCATTATAGTATCCGTTCTTTTCAACACAACCTGTTTGTAATATAGTTGTGAATAAAATCATAGTGATTATTATTTTCTTCATGATTTATAGGAATTTATACAAATGTATGGAAAATAATTCGTTTCTTATTCTGAGAACCTTTAAATTATTTAAAAGGCATAAAAGGGTGTACCACTGTGATACACCCCTTTTATGCCTTTTATTCTGATTAGTAACTAAATGAACATGAAGCAATTTGTCCGTATGAAGGGGTATTGCCACGACCTTTAAATTCCCATCTGAATAAACCATCTGTTCCTTGTGCATCCCAATAAGCAGTCCAAGTGAAATAATTGTTCATCAAAGGGCCAGTGCCACTAAATGCAACAGATTCTGGAGTACTATAATCCGGGTCTGGATTTGGTTTAGCATCAGGGCTTAAAACATCAAAATAGTAGTAACTTGACTGTACGAATGGATCTAATGAAATAGTCATTCTAATAGTACGGCTCGCATCTCTAAATTGTCCAGTAGTCGTTTGTCTTCCTCCTTGAATGTTCAAGACTGATGGAAGAGCTCTTGTAGATGCCACAGATGCATTGTTTTGTGAAAGTTCAAAACCGAAATTTACATTTTCCTTCACTTTTTTCACAACAGTTTTCCCATTTGCAGATAATACAATATAAGCAACTTTCGGGTCTGCAATAGACTTTGCTACTCTATTATTCAGTTCTGCTAAGTCTTTCTTGAACTTTTCATAATTTACAGGACTTACTTTCTGTAGTTCTTGTTGATCAGTATCATATATATAAGACGAAGCTCTTGTTTTCTTCTGGTCGTTAATATAATACTCATTTGTAGACTCGTTTATATCAATAAAACGAGATAGAACTTGCATATCGGTTTGAGTGTCTCTAACCGCTGGTGCTTGGGTAACTTCTTCATCATCTGAGCATGATGCAATAACAAAGCACGCCATAAGAAGCAATGCTAAATTTAGAATCTTTTTCATAATTGTTTTTTTTAAAATTAGACATTAAAAAATATGTCACTTGATCTCAACTATTCGATTTCAAATTTTCCTTTAAGGGATATTTTTTCATCAAAATAGAAGAACTCATATGATCCAGGCTGTAATTGATCTATTTCAATATTTAAAATTTCTTGTTGATTGATTACGTCCATATTTTGATATACAATATTCCCATAAGTATCTTTTATTTGAATAGTGATTGGCGTTTCTGGATATTTGAAGAAGCGGACTTCGATATTTTTATCTATAAGATAGCATTCTATAGGATTGGGTGTAACCGACCTTGAACTCTGATCCCATTTTTCTAGTTGAATAGCCCTAATTTTGTAGCTATCGTGACTTTCACTTGTTACATTAGCTGCTGTCGTTATAAACGAGAGAAGCATAAATAAAAGAAGAGTACTTAATTTTTTCATAATTCATTCAATTTTGATATTGCAAATTTACCGAAAAACGATGAGTTGGGCTAATAGTTCTTTGTCTTCTGCGTAGACAAAGAACTATTGAGAATCAGTTGTTTACAGATTTTGGCGTATACTCACTATTTCTTATTGTATATAAAGTGAATATAAATAGGATTAGCAATCATTTTTTTATTTATTGTGTAGTTTGTCGATGTCGATTAATAATTAATTTCGAATCAAAGTAAATAATGAGAGTGATATTAAGCTCTTCAGTATAACAAGTTAAAACATAGCTATTAATGTTGTTGTATAGTTTAAGATAAATAGGTGTTATCTTATAAATGGAAATCGTAGAAAGAGATTTCCACGATTTTCATACTTGTTTAATGGTAATATAAGCCTAATGTTATATGTACTGTGCTGATATTAAGTGTAATATTCTTTTCTGGGGTGTATATGTGTTAACTCAGATTATCAATCAAATATTCATATAATGATGTTTGGTTTGGCAATGTGATGTTTAATCGTTGTCGAAGTCTAAGTCGTTTTGTTCTAACAGAACTGGGTGATATATTAAGTAATTTAGCTTCGTCATTTGTATCAAAGCCATATAAAGTGAAACAGCAATATTCAATTTCTTGTATTGATAGGTCCGGGCATAGGTTATCGATGTATTCGTAGAAATTTGGATAAATATTTGTTATCTCTTCTACTATAAGCTTCCATTGCTTTACAGTTATTAGCTGTTTTTTGTTTCTTGGTATATTGAGATTAACTAGTTGCGATAATTCTTTGTATATAGGTGAATCTGATATAAGTTTAGCCTGTAATTTCTTATACCTATGAGTTAGTTCTGTTACTTCTTTTTCCATCTGATTATACTTTTCGTCTTTTTCTACAATAGATGCCAGCATCTTTTTTTTCTTATCTAGTTCAATGGATAAGTTCAGAGAAGCAATTTTTAAATTTTTTAATTCAATCTCTTGTTTTCTAATCCGTTCTTCTGCTCTTTTCTTATATAATATATAACCAAATGATCCTAATATAATTACGAATATACAAATAGTTAGAATAAAAATGTAATTCTGTTGTTTGATTTGTAAATTTTTTACCTTTTCTTTTATTTTCAAGTTATTGTATCTAGTCTCAATATTAAGAATTTTAGACTTATTTGTAGTGTTTAAAATAGAATCTACTATATTACTACAGCTTTCTAAGTCTGCTAGCGCTGCTTCGTAATTCTTTTCTGATTTATATATTTGGTATGATAGGTTCTTAATACTGTATGTATATTTAGGATTGTCTTCTGGAATTTCTTTCAATAGTTCCTTTGCTTTTGATATTGAATCAGTTTTTATGTACAACTCTATCAATGCTACATAGTTCGGCAATTTGTTTCTTCCCAATCTTAGCGCTTTAGAGAAATAAATTTGGGCTTTTTCAAAATCTCCTTTTATAAGATAGGTATTCCCTAATGTGTTATCAATGGTAGCTTTTATATTCTGGTCTTCTAGCTTAATAGCTATTGAATCAGCCGATGATAGAATATCTAAAGCGTAATCTAATGAGTCCATAATAGCATATACACGACCGACATCTCTTAATGCACAGGCGTAGCTGTTGATATTTTCGTTCGATTTGAAATAATTTGCTGCAGTTTTGTATTTCTCGATAGCTTGCGTCATTATTTGTCGCATTTGATATAGGTCTCCCATATAACAATAGATATAACCGATAAGATTATTTAGGTCATATTTCTTGACTAAATCTAAAGTATTGGTATAAATTGCCATTGCTTTATCATAATCCCCATCGGTTGCATAAGATCGTCCCAGATAAATTAAAATTTGTACTTGTTCAGTTGGTGTGCCGTATTTAGAATACCATTTATATGCCCTCTCAAAATGTTCTGCTGGCAATAGGGTGTTATAAACTTTATCTGTGATTTTTCCGGATAACATACACCAACGAGCAAATGACTTATCATTCATTTTTTCTGGTGATATAATAGTGTCTAATATGATTAGCGCACTATCTGGGTTAACCTCAATAGCATTTTCCACTTCATCCATCCACCTATCTAAGGACGGTTGATGCTTATTGCACCCTATTAAGAACAGTGTAGCAATGATGATATGTATAATACTTTTCATTATTTATAGTAGTTAGGTATTCCATATTAAGACTTTATACCCTGCATAGAGGTACGGTCTGCCGTCAAAAGCACCGGAGAGTGGTATTTACCGGACAACAACAACGTGCATCCCGTACCTTATGTGGATACAGGCGTACACATCCGTTGTTGTTATTTTTAAAAGATACCACTCTTTTTGCTTCTCGGATGGAACGTTCTATATGAAAATACAATTTGTACTTTCTACATTCTGCTACAAAAGTAGGTAATTTCTTTGTGAAATGTTACTATTCAAAGCTCTTTTCCTTGCCATTTTTCCTCTTTTAAGAAATTTTTATTAGTTCAGGGTAGTTTTAAATTCTAAATTTTATTTGGGCGTTCCCCTTCAGGTCCGGGCTATCCGTTTCAAGTCCTCGCAAGCTCCGGGCTTTCCTCTTCTATCCCTAACGCAAAACCCCGGCTGAAGCCGGGAGAGCGGTATTTTTTCATTTTCCCTTAACTGATTGAAACATTGACAAAGGTATGCGGGGGTGAAAACAGATTCAAAAAAGTGCCAAATCTCCACCCTCCGGGTAGTATTTACCACTTTTTTAAATCGTGCAATTCACCCTGTCCGCTGAGATTAAAAGTCAATGTTCTCAATCAGTCAAGGGAAAAAAATTGGCTGGGGGGAGCGGCAAGCGATGTAAGCGAGTATTAACCTTTTAATTTTTAGCGATATGGCAACAATTAGCAACAACCCCAAATTCCGTGAACAGTGGTCTAAGTTCATGCACTACTTTTTTGATTATTTGCCTACCAAGTACGAAGCAACCCCCCGTGAATGGGATATACGCAAGTTAGTTTGGGACTTTAAAGACGGCAAACGCAGTTTGCAAGTGGCTGAAATGGTAGCCCGAAAAATTCGTATGCAGTTTGGTGCGACAACGGGAGATATTGTATTTTGTTGTATTCCAGCATCCACACCTGAAAAGAATGCAACGAGATACAAAGACTTTTCCGCAGAAGTCTGTCGTTTGGCAGGGACGATAAACGGTTACAACCATGTAGGCATTGAAGGTACACGCCTTGCAGTTCATGAGAAAAAAAACGGAAAGAGCGTGGAAAGCGTGCAGGTAATCCGCTTTGACCGAGCATTTTTTGACCATAAAAAAGTACTTGTTTTCGATGATGTGCTAACAAAGGGCTTTTCTTATGCTCGTTTTGCGTGTGCTTTGGAAAGCTTCGGAGCATCCGTTTTAGGTGGTTATTTTTTAGGTAGAACTTTATTAAAATGATACGACTATGAAAACTATATTTGAAATTAATGATACTTTCCGCGTAATGGATAACAGCGAACTAGTATATACTTTAACTGACAGCCTGAAAATGAAACAAGAACAACGCAAATATGATGCAATGGGGCTAACAGATTTTTCTTTGTCTGACTTATTGGAGACGTTGACACCAGCCCGTAAAAAAGTAGCCTATGCAGCCATCGAACTATATAAGAGATTGAGAGAAGGAGCAGACGAACGAAAAAGTATTCGTAGCAGCATAGATATTTTTAATCTCATGTACCCCGTTCTATGTGATATTGAGACCGAAGAATTTTGGATTATATTGCTGAATCAGGCTTCTAAAGTTATTCGTAAAGTACGTATATCATGCGGTGGTATAACAGGAACAGCGGCAGATATGAGGGTAATAATGAAGCAGGCAGTTCAATATGATGCAACCTCTTTTATAATGGTACATAATCACCCATCCGGTAATATTCGCCCAAGTAGAGAAGATGACAGCTTAACGGAAGTGGCTTTCAAAGCAGGCAAAGTGATGAATATTCCTTTAGTTGACCATGTGATAATTGCAGGTAACGAGGGTGAAAAATATTACAGCTATTCAGACGAGGGTAGAATAGTATAGGATGAATCAAAGAAAGGCGGGATTTTTCCCGCCCTTCTTACAAAGTATATCAAGATGCAAGGAGTAGAAACTTATCAAATGACGACTTCCGACCTTTTCGGAGAAGAGACGATTTTTCGTTATCAATATGAGCACCCGAACGGGAAGTATTTCAAGGCAACGGGCAGCACGTTACAAGAGTGCAGAGTACAGCGCAACCAGTGGTTAAAGGCTTATTCTGTCGCATTTACGGGGCATCGTACCCCCCGAATTTTAGCATCCGCAGGTAATAATAAGCATATACTTGAAATGCTTACTTTGAGAACCCGTACCCATTTACATACGCTTTGTGTTGCTGGCTATCATACGTATCTGTGCGGCATGAGTGAAGGTTTTGACCTGATGGCAGCCGAGCAAGTGAATATCTTAAAAACTTTATTCGATGGTGTGCGGTTAATTGCTGTTGTACCATTCAGGGGGCAAGAAGCCTGCTTTTCATTGAATGACCAAAAACGATACTATCAAATATTAGAAGAAGCGGATGAAACCGTTATTTTGTCAGACACTTATTTTGAGGGCTGTTTTACCAAACGAAATGATTATCTTTTAAGATATGCCGGCAGGGTGCTAGCTTGTTTTGATGGGGCTTTTTATGGTGGAACGGCATACACGGTACGCAAGGCGACAATGAAAGGGATATTGATTGATAACATTTTTTAAGAAATGGCGAGCGGTGGGGTGAGTTCTTTTTTTGGCAGTCGCCCCAAAAAAAGAACCAAAAAAAACGCTTTGGAAAGCGGTAAAGGCAGAGCCTTTGATGTTGATTTGCGTTGCACGCAGCTACCAGCGGTAAGGCGAAGCCTTGATTTGTATTTTTGCGTTCACGCAGACACTGGCAATAAGGAGATTTACCAGATTGATTAATGTTTGTGAGGGGGATTTTTAATTTTCAATCCCACAACCACTAGTTTGCTAGTGGTTGTGGGATCTTTGCATAGAAATATTTCTTTGGTTATTTTTTTATGATAGGTTGAGACTGTCCTTCTTTGGTTTTTCTTGACCAGATATCTTTGTAATCGTCCGGATTCCAGTCATTAACATTATAGGCAATATATACACTTCTATCTATTGATTCTGCGTATTGGTCCCATTGGAAAATAAAGTTTATGTTCCAAAAATAAGGTTTAGTTCTGTTAGTCTTGGTGAGTTCATATACATCATTGGCTATACCGCCTCCCGGCACACTGATAACACTATAAGATTGTTGCCTATAATCGACATCGACAATAGGGCTAAGGTCAAACCCATAAGCGCTGCCATTTTGAACAGACCAAACCATCATATTTCCACCCTCTCCATTATCCATGTGATAATCAGTTCTTGACCCTTTAGAGAAAGTGACGTTTCTATTATAAGAGAAACCAAAAACGTAAGATTGTGCCTTGACAAAAGATATACTTATCAATGACAATAGTATAATAGATAATATTCTAGCTTTCATATTATTTAAAGTTTAAAAGGTTCTCAAAATATTTATCATCAATTCGTACTACTTTGTACTTTATCCCTTTGCTAATTTTCTCTCTGATTCTGTCATTCCATGAATTCATCTCTTTTATTCGCATTTCAAATGCTTCTTCTGATACATTTATTTCTGCTCCGCTTGTTATGTGGCAGGTTATAATACCGGCATCATCCATTGTGCAGTGTTTATAAAAACGGTACATAACAGCCATCATTTGATAATTTATAGCTTGCTGGTCTTGGATGGAACGGGTTGCAGCTTCCTGCTGATCTTGCTCTGGAAGAATGTCTATAAATTCATTACTCTCAATATACTCCTTAACCGTTTTAGCAGTGACGGTCTTGTTCTCGACTGGCGTTGCCTGATCTTCATTCACAGACTGGTTTGCGCAGCCACATAATCCTAGTAATAGGAACAAAAATAGGAACTGTTTTTTCATAATCTTTATTGTTAGTTAATACTGAATTTGTTTACTATAAAGTTAGCCATTAATACTAAATATTGTTCAAATGAATATTTCTTTTGCGTATACAAGCATATGCTGATTATCAGTCGGTTATGTGGCTATGTATAGACAAGCATTTGAGAGGATATCCTTAAATATATTAATTAGCTGGAATCTTACTAAAGAAATAAGCTCTGTTACATCTTCCGGTATCATCAAATACGCATAACAATGAACCGAATTTTAAGTCAAACAGGACATATTCAAGGATTCCTAGAAAAATACCTTCCTAATAAACTTTTGACCTTTGTTAGGGCCTGAACATCTTCTTTTCAAGACGCAGGTATTCAATTCTTAATTGTGCTGTAGCGCATATGCAAAAATCAATTTTAGTCATACTGTCACATCAATAATGAATAGCCGTTCTATTCGATTCTCTTGGTGAGCTATTATACTGTTAATGGATTTATGATGAATTATTTCCCATGAGTACGTTTTTTGTGTAAATGATTGATTTCCAATGATGGTATGTGTACGCTTTAATCGTTTTTTCTGTCGGATTATGCTTGTTTTTTCATTAATTTTGTAGTAAAATAATTAGTATTCAAGATACCTAATTTGTAAGTGTGTTGTTTTTTAATATTTAGTTTTTATTTTAAATTGTAGGCTTATGAGAAGAAATGTGTTTTTTCTGATACTTGCTGCTGGAATGATGGCGGTATCATGTACGTCTGATCCTTTACTGGATGATACTCAATCCGGTATTAATACTCCCCTTGATACTAGGAGTATTAAAGGCGATTATGCTAATGCAAATCAGTTGGCTTCCAACCTCATGGCATCGTTTAGAAACAAAGTTTCTAGAACTTCTATGGTTGCTTATCCTGATTATTATGGAGGCGCATATATTAATGATAATGATTCATTAGTGATTCTTACAGTGGGTGAAAACACTGATAAAAGTGAGTTTGTTCAAAGGTGTAAGGGTGATGGTTTTAAGACCTTAAAATGCAAATACTCTTTTAATGAATTAAATGGAGTGGTTGAGCAGATAACTTCTTTCGTCAGTAACGAGGAGAACCAATCTGAGGTATTGGATGTACAGTTTAATGGTGCTGGTATATCAAATAGCGAGAATAAAGTAATAGTTCAGTTGAGTGATATCTCTGACACTAATATTGCAAAATTTAAAGCAAAAATAGTTGATTCTCCAGCTATAAGATTTGAGAAGAGTGAGCCGCTTCAATTTCATTCAGAAATTAAACCAGGCAGTCCAATAGCAAATGGTTTTATTGGTGGCGTGAATTCTTATGGTTCTGTTGGTTACAGAGCACGGTATAATGGTATGGATGGTGTTGTAGTTTCAGGTCATGTAATGAAGAATCAAGGTGCCGATTTATACCTTGGGGAGACAACCACTGTTATTGGGCGTTGTCAAAGATTACAGATTGGAGGTAAAGTAGATGCAGCCTTTTGTTCTTTAAATAGTGGTTACACCTGTGGTACTATGATTTATAACACTATGTATTATCTAAATTCTACCACTGATTATTTAACAGAAGGCCAGACTGCACATATGAGCGGCAAGTATAATACCAGTTCTGGTAAGGTTGCTATGGTAAATTACACTGCGAGCGGTCAAATGAGTGGAATGCAAGTTTCTATAGGTGGTTGTACGGTTGCTTATTATAATAGCCAAGGTGGTGATAGTGGTGGTATTGTATATTCTGATGATTATGATATTCTTGGTATTCACGAGGCAGGTGGTAAAATCAATAATAAAAATGTAGGTGTATATGTCTTGGCAGATAATATAAACAACGCTTTATTTTTAACTCCGTATTAATCAATAAAATAAAGCATTGTTAAATGTATGAAGAATAAAATCACTCCTGCACTGCAGGGGTGATTTTATTTGAAAGAAGATTTTGATATGCTAGTATCCTTATAAGGATTGCATTATTCAATCTTAAATTCTGCCTTTAGTTGGACTTCTTTCATATCTTGGTGGAATGTCTTAATTATGCGGTATTTCCCTTTTGATAAAATATAGTACTCTGCTATTGGATATCTGAAACAATAAACGATATGTGTTTTGGGGATAGAGAAACCATCACTAAACCAGATTAAATCTTTTTTCATCTTAGGTGATTCCCATTTATTCCCATCCCATATTTCAATAATCCAGTCTCTACCGAAATCAAGAACGGTATTAGTTGGGTTATAAACATATATCGATAAGTATCGTATATCAGATGGATAACTCTTATATTCTGTATTCATGGATATTTCCGTTCCCTGATAATTTGAGGGCAGTGCTTCAGTATATAGGAGGTTACAATCCTCTAATTCATAATTAGTAATCACATCAATCTGCGTAGTATCGTTTTTACTATTGATAACCGCTTCTTTCCTCTGTTTGCTTGTACAACCATACATAAATAGAAGAAACGCAAAAATACACAAAATATTAGTCTTCATATTCCTATATTCTTATGGTGTAAATAGATATGTAAGTTGACCCAAAACAAGACTTTTTAGTGTATAATAAATCTTTCTTATTGGTATCTTTCGCCTTTATCGTTCAGATAAAGGTCAATCGCTTCGTTGAATGCTTCGAGCAGTGTCATGCCGTTATCTGTGGCATAGTTCTTTAGCCTTCTGTGGTGAGAGGGGTCTGTTACATAGTTGCACGTCTTGTATCTCTTCTTCTCAACAGGTGCAGGTTCTTCAGCTTCGCGAGTATTCACGGGTACTGTTGGGTTAACAAGAGCGCTTAACCCTTCTTTCATGCTGTCTTTCAAATTTCCTCTTTTATTTGCCATACAAAATTTCTTTAATTGATTCTTTTACTTTCTCGTTCCAGAAACTCTTCACAAAAAGCGTTATAGTCTTCAGCTCCGGATGATTTGGGTGCATAATGGAATATATCATGCTTGGCTGCTGTAGCTTCCCCTATCGAAACATTATTGCGGATGGCCGTATCGAATACGTCACCCTGAAATGTTTCACGAATAATATCCCGGATATCTTGATTAAAATTCTTCCGGCCGTCATATAGGGTAATCAATATCCCGGCAATATACAGCCCCGGATTCATATTGCACTTTACATCATTGATAACGTTTGTCAAACGTCCCATGCCTCTCATTGCCAGATATTCGGCTTCCACCGGTATAATAACGCAATTCGCTGCGGTCATGGCATTAATTGTGAGGATTGAGAGAGATGGCGGACAATCAATCAAGATATAATCGTAATCATTCCGGATAGGTTCAATCAGCTTATGAACAATCTGCTCCCGTGCGTACTTTTGAATGATTTCCATTTCGATGGCCGACATATCCAGACACGACGGCACGATATCCAGTCCGTCTTCGTTCTTGATGATCGGCAATGGCATCTTCCCTCTCATTGCCTGGTAAATCGTGTTATCCAGTTCGGTAGAAATGCCTAGGCTTTCCGTAAGGTTGGCTTGTGCATCCATGTCAACGAGTAGCACCTTGTGCCCACGCATCTTTAGTGCAGCGCCTAAGTTGGCGGTGGTTGCGGTCTTGCCGACACCGCCTTTGTGATTAATGATTGCTATTACCTTTGCCATAGTATTATATATTTTGAAGTGATACTAAATCACTAAAATAAGTGCTTTAGTTGTTGATGCAAAATTAGTGTTTTAGTGGAAACTAAAAAACTAATTTTAGTTAATAGTTAGAATCAACGATTTACCATTCTATAGTGTCCTTGAAATAGTCTTCTCTGGGTTTGCTCCGCGCAGCTTTATCCAGGTGGTCGGCAAACCATTTATTTACCTCTTGCATAGAATACTGTGCTGGTTTTTTGAGTTGTGCTATTTAAGTTGTAATTTAGCATCCTTATTTTAAATCTGCATTTGAATGGCAAATATTGATGATATAAAAAGACTGACTTTGCGCGCTTTGATGGCTGATGATATCCTGATGCAAGGTCTGGTGCTGAAGGGTGGCAATGCTTTGCAACTTGCTTACGATATTATTAACAGGGGGTCTATTGACATTGATTTCTCGATGGAGAGAGAGTTTTCCGAAAAGGATTTTGACCGGTTGACACGGGTGTTCGGAGAACTGCTGAACAATGAGTTTGCCCAAATAGGTTTAGTGGCTTATGATGTGAAATTCATCCAGAAACCTAAAAGTGGTAGCATTCCTGAATGGAAAGGATATATGCTGGAGTTTAAACTGATAGAAAAAGAGAAGTTCGATCAGTTCGGTGAAGACATAGGCGCCATTCGCAGGAACTCTATAAAAGTGAATGATCAATCTACCCGTTATACGGTAGATATAAGTTCTTATGAATATGTGGATGGAGCTGTCAATAAGGATATAGACGGTCTGATTCTGAGGGTGTACACACCGGAGATGATTTTGATCGAGAAAGTAAGAGCCCTGTGCCAGACAATGGATAAGTATAAAGATATCGTGAATTCTGCCCGACCTAAAGAGAGGGCGAGAGATCTTTATGATATATGGATGATTACGCAGCATTTTGCCCAGTTGAATTTGACCGATGATTTGTTTCGGAATATCTTCGGAGCTAAACGGGTTCCCTTGTCATTCTTAAAAGACTTTGAAGATCTTCGGGAGAGGAATCGGGCCAACTGGGACGTTGTTAAGCAGACGATTAACAGTGATCAAGAACTGCAAGACTATGATTATTATTTCGATTTTGTGAAAGACCTGATCAATCCTTTTAAAGACCTTTCGGATAATACAGCTTCCATCGGTCCGAAAGCTCCTTGAAACGTATATTATAAGATAGGTAGAACCTGAATTTTTGCTCCATCTCTGCCAGTGGAGCAAAATCAGATTCTTCATAACCGGCTTTTTCCATATAAAAGCCGATTGCCTGATGATAAGGATATATAAAATCCATCTTTTGATAATAAGATAATAATTTCTTGATATCGACATTCTCTTTCGCATTCCTGAATGCTTCGATAACCTGAGTTACACCGCCTGCATAAAAAGGACGGGTTACAACGTCGATAAGTGTCCTCTCTAAATCCGTGACCGCCAGATTTCCCCGGTATGGGACTACCCCTAACCGGTGGTTGCTTTGCCCGATTATTTGGTGGACCATATACCCTTTACAATTTCGGGAGTTGTTTGTCTGCCTGGGCGGTTTGCTAAATGCTTGGTCGATGGCTTCCTGAGTGATGGTGTTTTGTACGGCTGCGCGTTCTCCCCTCTCAAAAGTCAGATAAATATGTTTGGGTATCTGCAAAGTCAGATTGTGTATAAAGAGTGCGGTATAAAAGCTGAAGTACGAAGCACGTGAGCGAGCGGCTGCATAGTCGAATATATCCGGATTCTTTTCAGGAATACCGTAAACTTGGTAGTTTCTTCTATTTAAGTCCGTCATAGTAACGGAATCAATGATTTTAGCTTCTGACAGTCGCTCTGTTAATTTGTCTTTGGTATAGCTCCGGAAACCATCTATAGAATTTGTACTTTGCCATAATACAAAGAACTCTTGTTCGGTAAACACTTTATAGTGGTATTTGCCGAGCAATGCACGGATGATTTCTGTATTTTTTTTTCGCATAGTTATTTATATTATCAATTGCATATATGCAATTGATTGTGCGAATATACAAAAAATCCCCCGGAAAGAGCAAATATTTATAGATATTTAGCTATAAACAGAACCTTTTATGATTAATTATTCTGCTGATAATGAAAAGATTGAATAGGGTTAGGACTAGGAATAATATATCAAGGTACCCACTAAATAACTAATATTAGTTGTTTAGTTGATACCCATCCCCTACTCTTTACAGTTAGAATTTTTCCGCATAGGAACAATCCCTTCTTTCTTCAGATACCGGTACACTGTTTCCCGGCTACCAATCCGCAGTGCTTTCATGATTTCACGAATTGTACTACCTGCTTGGTAGAGCTGAGCGCAGCTTTTAACTTTTGCTTCGTTCTCCTCGTTGACTTTATCTTTAGTACGTCCGAACTTTACACCCTTGCTTTTGGCTATTTTTCGTCCCTCTTGGCAACGTTCTACAATAAGATCGCGCTCGAATTGGGCGAAGGCTCCCAGTATATTTGTGAATAGTTGGCCGTTGGCTCCTTCCGTGCTCAGGTTATCTTGCAGCGAAACGAATGATATGGATTTTTGTTTCAATTCATCCAGCAGCGCAATCAGGTTTTTCAGGCTTCGCCCTAAACGGTCGAGCTTATATACGACAAGGGTGTCCCCTTCTCGTAGGTAGTTCAGGCATTCTTTCAGTTCCGGGCGTTGGGCAATCATACCTGATACCTTCTCTGTGAAGATTCGGGTGCAACCGCAGGCCTTTAATGCTTCCAGTTGCATATCTAAATTCTGTTCTCTGGTAGATACGCGTGCATATCCGATTTTCATAGACTATCTTATAAATTGGTTTAATACTTCACTCACCGGCCTTATATTAAGAGGCAGTTACGATTTTATTATGTTCGTGCAAATATAGTGAATCGTACTAATATCTCTTCTGTTTAACCAGCTCTTTTTAGATTTGCCGGCAGTACGATTTTATTATAATTAAATCGTACATGATAAAACTGTGAATAAATGTTGATTGAAAACTGTAATACCGTTTTTTATTGCTTTCTTTGTGTTATGTCTAAATTCTAAATGTGAATCCGGAGGAGAACCCGGCACGAGTGATAAATTACCTGAAACGGGTGCAGTTCTCGCCAAACTTTAAGGAAGATAATATATAATAAGGTATGATACAAGTCGATCAATTTTGCGAAGAACTTCAAGCCCTGGGGCTGGCTCCTGTGGTGGAAGATGAAATGTTACTTTTAGAATATTCGTTTGATGCAGTAGACCAGAAGGCCGTGATCCGGCTAATCAATAAATACGTTGGTTTCTGGAAGTCGATAGGAATAAAAACAGACCACTCCAAAGATGATAAAATAGCACGTTACAAGATACCTGTTTTATGGATTAAGGGTGAAGATCTGACAGATGATCAGCTCCAAACGGCTGTCGAATCCATACAACAGCGTATGGGGGGAATCACTAAGTCGCAGGTCAATAATATGAAACACGCTATCGGGTACAAAGCTGAACGGGTGACGGATGGCAAATTTCTTGCTAGCCGAAACTTTTTTGGAGTAAGTGAAGAGCTTCCGGAGTGGGAAGATCTTGTTCTGTGTGGCTTGGCCACCAAACGCCAACAATTCAATGAGACTGTTTATCATGTTTCCCAAAAGGGCTTGGACTTTCTGGCCGCTCTGTTGGATATTGAAATAGTAGAAGATAATGAATAATACAAATTTTTAGCGTATGGCTGTTAATGTACAATTCTGTATAGAGCATCATTATTTTTGTGATGCTTTATATGTATGGATGAAATGGGAGTTTCCATTTCTACCACGCATCGGTGAATCAGTTAGTCCTTGGTTCTGGATTGAAGAAGGTACGTATGACCCTGATAAAATAAAGAGTATGTTTACTTCTGAAGGTTTGGCTTCTTGGGATGCTTGGCAAGGTGACTTTAAGAGCTGGTTGTATGAGATGGGCATTTCTGCCGATACCATTGCAAACTTGTCCTATTTCAAAGGTCGTGAAGATGGTTGCCCATATGTTCATTTGCTTATGCAAGAAGAACGGTAATTCCAAGTAGCAGGTAGTGTTTTTCTATTTTCCACTAATCAACTAAATTTAGTTAATTAGTGGATTAGTGCTCTCTAATTCCGATATTATTGTTAACTTTAAGGAGTCAAATCAAATGTTCACTAAAAACTAATTTTAGTGTTTTAGTGAATGGTTTTAAAATATATGTGCTATGAGAGAAAGAGATAAAAACACTAATCCCAATATTACCGTCTATGTACGGGGTATTGGAATATTATCAGAACATGGTAGAGAACTCAACCAAATTGCAGATAAGAAGCTGCAAGAACTTGCCAGAGAACTTGAAAACTACACTAAAGATGAACAGTACTTTATCTTGGATCGAATTTCTTCTGAACTATGCGGATTGCTCCTGGAACGAGGCCCCCACTCTGAAGATATGGATGAGACAGAGGACAGCGAATATTGATTCTCGAATATTTTCGGCTACATATTCATAATTACTCTTGCATATTTGTAATGTACATTACAAATATGCAAAGTTTATCTTTCTATTCAGATACTAAAAAACTAAAGCACTAATCAACTATTATTTGTAATGTGCATTACAAATAATGCTATATTCTTATAAATAAGATGATTGTGCGTACTGTGATTCCACTAAAACACTAAAAAACTAATAATTGTAATGTGCATTACAACTATATTTCTTATCTTTGTGTAGATTTAAAAGAGAAAGCTTTATGATAACAACTCTCCAGTTTAAGACGCTCGATGATTTGTATCTGTTTTACAACGAGCATATATTCAGCGGCCAACTTCCTGAATGCATTGTCAACATGAGCCGCAAAGGCGGTTCTTATGGTTTCTTCGCTCCGGAGCGTTGGAAAGGTGAGAACGTGGAGAAGAAAATCATTCATGAGATCAGTATTAATCCTGACTTCATGGATAGACCCGATAAAGATTGGCATTCCACGCTCGTGCATGAGATGTGCCATCTGTGGCAAGAGGATTTCGGCAAGCCTAGCCGAAACAACTATCATAATAAGCAATGGGCCGCTAAGATGATAGAAATAGGTCTGATGCCATCCGATACCGGAGAACCTGGAGGCAAAACCACGGGGCAGCAAATGACACACTATATACTTGATGGCGGTTTATTTGATCAGGTGTTTAATACATTAAAGGCTGAAGATCTGGAGAACCTGCGTTTGAAATACCGGCCCCGGTTTGCATCTGGTACTTTACCAGTGACGGTCACGGTTACCGGTGGCGATAAGGATGGTCAAGAGCCGGGAGGCAGTCAGCCCCAGGAACCCAAAAGTGGCAAACGGGTAAAATATACCTGTGGCTGCGGTAATAATGTTTGGGGGCGTGCCGGCCTATGGATTAAATGTGAAGAGTGTAATATGTTCTTTTTAGAAGACAGTTAAGGTCTTTTTTTATACTAAAGCACTAATTTTAGTGCTTTAGTATCTGTTTCTATCGCATTAGTCTATTGTTCTTTAACGGTTTGTCTTTGATGGGGCAGGAGATAGAAGAGAATGTGCAGTTACTAGGAGCTCCCAGTAAAAACCCTGCCGGAGGCAGCATAAAAGAAGTGCGGAGATGTCGGATATCCGTCAATTCGCTCCGCACTTGACGATGTGCATTAACCCATCGCTCCCAGGCTACGGGGAACCACCCCCGTAGCCTGACAAAAATACAAAAAAGCGAAGAATAAACAAGTTCATTCTTCGCTTTTTTGTATTTTTGGTAGAGGTTTAATAGTCTCTATAATATCTTCCTTCCTGATCTATTTGAATACGCATTCTTTGAATGAATGTCTTCACATCGAGGCCCATTGTTAATGCACCGTTTTTGATCTCTTCTTCGGAGTAAAAACGCGCTTTAGCCGTGGGGGGAGTCTCATAGGCAGGATTAATTTCCGGAACAGGCACAACTTGGCTGAAAAGATCTTTCATTGTTTGTTCCCCTTTCCTTTCATTTCGACGCTGT
>NZ_CAEUHO010000006.1 GCF_903181435.1 Bacteroides acidifaciens | reverse complement strand
TCTAAAAGACTGCGCACACTATCGATGCGCTCTGCTGGATAGGTGGCCTTGAAACGGCAGAGCATACTGTCCATTGCCATACGCCGTGCATGGTAATGCTCGATATCTTTATCGTTCCATTCCAGTATTGTTTCACCCAATAGAGAAAATTTTATCATTTGAATATTGATATTGTTTATTTCTTTTCGGAGCTCGTCTATTTTTTTATTGCCAAGTTCTAATGCTTCTATCTCCTGCCATTCATAGAGGCTATTATATGCCATACATCCGATAAGAATGGAGATAAGTATATATCCCAACCGTATTGCCTTATAGAAATTTCCTGACCGCTCCATTATTTTGATGACATTGATTTTTGGAACATGAATAAAAGTTTATCTTTTTCGTTCATGCGGATATTATCAGAATAACCGCCTTTTGTTATTTGATACCCGCATGGCTTAACCATAAAAATGCCTAAGCCCTTAGTGTATGAACTTACTTCTGATGCATAGTCTTTACTTGTATTTAATGGAACTTTCCCTTTAATATGACACCACTCATTATTGCAACTGATGTCTTCAATCTCAGACATCATTTTTTGCAAATCTGTAATAGCTTTGGAACTTGCCGCTTGGGGTATCTGCAACTCAAAATAGAGCATCGGTTCGAGAATGTCCACACCTGACTGTTGCAAGGCCAGCCTGAAGACATAAGGGGTCAGCTGTCTGAAATCAGCAGGTGTACTTACCGGGCTATAATACTCGGCTTGAGTAAAAGTTACTTTCAGATCAGTCACTTCCCATCCATGTAACCCGGATTGGCAAGACATACGAATCCCTTCAAAAACGGCATTTTGAAAAGAATGGTTCAGATAACCATAGGAGATGTCACTTTCGATTTGCAACCCTGTCCCTAACGGTAAGGGTTCAAGAGTCAGCCCTATTGTGGCCCAATAAGGGTTGGGCGGCACTTCGATCTGAATAATCTTATTGACCTTTTTTACAGGTCGTTCTTTGTATATAGTCTTGATCTCATCAAAATGGACCTTTACGGAAAATCGTTCTTCCAGCAATGTCTGTATGATTTCCTTTTGGGTTAAACCATATAACGAGATTTCCAATTCATCACTATATGAGTTTATGGAAAAGGACAAAGACGGGTCTTCAATCCACAATGTATTCAGAGCGGATATCACCTTGCTTCTCTCTTCGGGCTTATTTGGCCGGACGGAGGATTTGAGAGCGGGATGCTGATGAGATAATCCTTGAATCAAACAAGGTTTAGCACCTAAATAATCTCCGATTCGAAAATCTTCTATATCTTCTACAATCGCGATATCATTGGCACCCACTTCATCAACATTTATCTCTCTGCCCTGATAAATAGTCTTTAGATTTTTAATCTTGATGAATTTTTCCGAATCGTTGATTCTTACAACGTCTCGAAGTCTCAGACTTCCGTCAATTATTTTAAGAAAACTTCTTTTATGCCCTTTGGGGTCATGCTCTATCTTATAGAGATAAGCTGAAAGTCTGTTTGAGACTGATGCCGGAGGAAGTATAAAAGAAGAAATGGCGTCCAACAACTCATTGATACCGATATTGAACATTGCTGATCCATGTAGCACCGGATAGACTTTGGCTTTTGCCACAAGAGCGATTATCGTATTCCAATAATCAGCCGGTGAAATTTCGCTATCCGCCAAATATCGTTCTAATATATCGTCGTCATGGTTGCATACAAATTCTTTGTATTCTTCCTTTATATATGTTTGGGAGCAAACCGGATAAACCGATCCATCGACAACAGTTTGCATAAACAGGACATCTTGCGACAGATTTGTTTTTATATCCATATACAAACGCTCCAAATTCACACCGGCACGGTCAATCTTATTGATAAATATAATTGTCGGGATTTGCAGCTTTTGTAAAGTACTGAACAGCAACTTTGTCTGCGCTTGTATGCCTTCCTTTGCGGATAAGATGAGGACTGCTCCATCAAGCATTTTGAATGTCCGCTCCACTTCCGCAATAAAATCCATGTGTCCCGGAGTGTCAATGATATTGCATTTCACTCCATTCCAGATAATAGATGTCGTAGAAGCCCGGACAGTAATTCCTCTACGTTTCTCTATATCCATAGAGTCCGTTATGGTGTCACCATTATCCACACAGCCGCACTTTTCCGTTGCTCCACTGGCAAACAGCAGATTCTCGGTTACGGAAGTTTTTCCTGCATCAATGTGAGCAAGAATTCCTAAATTTATAATATTCATTTGGATTAAGCAATAATATACTACAATAGATGCATTGTCGAAACGCACCTTTTAATACCTCCTCGTAGCATATGAGAACTACAGGATTCCTAACTCGTATTAATATGTATATTATTACTGCCGCATAACGATTACAAAATTACACAAAAAAATATATCTAACAAAAGTAGGAGGATTTTTTAACTTTTTACCATAGACATTTTATTAGGGAAACGTAGGTTCAACTGGTAAGTACAAATAAGTAGAAATGTTTGAACAACACTGTTTTAGGAAGTTGAAAAATCAAGTTTCTCTCTCGGTATAGCGTTTATTTTGGCCAATATCTTCTTTAGTTTGGCATTTGAGTATTTCCCATTCGTGTTCTATTTAGCTCCTTATTATGAGTATGTAGCAAGTTGCTTATCAAATTCAGCCTCTTTGAGGGTCAAATATGGTTTTGCAAATGGTGACTGACAAGACATAAACAAGGTCAGCAGGATTTTTTACATAAATGGACATGAATGTATATAACCTAAAATAAGAATAAATTTTAATAAGGGCTGCCCAAAAAGAAAAAAATGCAGTTGCCATCCTACAGATACTTGCAGAAAGGATAAAATTTACTTTTAGACCTTTTGGGATAGCCCTTATTAATACTTCAGATAAAATTCCTAAGGTTATATTTTCAATCCTTTGAACCGGGTTTCCTCCTTGGCATACAGTCCCGGACGCCCGATTATGACATGGTTGGCAACGATACTATCCGCCGGACTGCGTATCTGCGGCGGTGCATTTTCGGGATATTGCGCCTGCCTGTTCCTCACATCTTCCGCTTCCGGCTTGACCTGTTGCCCTTCTTTCTCCTTTTCGGCGACTTCGGGCGTGGGCGGCGCAAGTTCCAGCTGTATTTTTCGGTCAAGGGCGGCAAGTTCGGATTTCAGCTGCTTCAGCTCGTCCTCCTTCTTCCACACCTTGCCCGCTATCTCCTGCAACTGCGGTATCTCCCTCTCCAGCACCTCGTTCTTCGCCTTGTACTGGTCGATAATGGAGGGTATCCTCTCCATCGCGTTCAGGAAGTTTCGGGCGGCAGCCATCGGATCAGCCATTGCCAGATGTCCGTTGTTATAGGTGTACTTGTAGTTCCCCTCTACCACGAAGCGGTTGTCGGTAAACTCCAATCCCTCTTTGAGTATCCTCTCGCTCACCACCTTTATCGGAAAACCGTACAGTTCTCCGACCTGTGTGTAAAGCCCGCCCGTAGTGGCGTTTTTCGCTATCTCCTGCAAACGCTTTCCGATAACCTTCTCATCGGCGGAATCCACACCGTCCACCTTTATTATATTAAGGCGGTTGCCCTCCCTGTCGGTCTGCGCCACCGAAAGGAAGCGGTTCCAGTCCTCCGTCATGGCATCTATGAAAGCCGTGTTGTTACGCAACTCGCCCGTCTTCGACTCTAACTTGAACTCCGAATCACGCTTGCCCTTGTTAAACGACTTGCGTTCCCCTTCGAGCGAGGCGATGCGCTTTTCAAGTTTCGCCTTGTCCAGCAGGTCGGTGTTGCCGGATAGCAACGCCATATATTCCGAAAAGTTCATGCCCGATTTCTCGTCCACTGCCCCCTCGTCGATGGTACGCGCCCCCATAGCACCGCTTTTGAGCTGGCTGATGAAAGTCTGCTTGCAGTGCAGGAGGTTGAACTTGTAGCTGTCCAGTGACTTCTCCACCGCGTAGATGATTACGTCCACGTTGTTCCCGGCGAAATGCTTGGCAATTTCGTTTCCGGCTCTAACTCCGCGTCCGTCACGCTGTTGCAGGTCGGACGGTCGCCACGGCGTATCGAGATGATGAATTGCCACACACCTTTTCTGTGCGTTCACACCCGTTCCGAGCATGGAGGTGGAGCCGAACAGAACACGCACCGTTCCGGCATTCATGGCGTCTATCACCGCCTTCCGAGCCTTGTCGGTCTTGCACTCCTGAATGAAGCGCACCTCGCTTGGCGGTATGCCGTAATCCTCCGTCAGCTTGCGCTTGATTTCCGAATAGACGTTCCACCCGTCGCCCGGCTGATATGTCCCCAAGTCCGAGAAAACGAACTGCGTGCCTTTCTGCGCGTCGTATTTTTGGTAATACTCCGCGATCATCTTGGCACAGTGGCTCGCCTTGTTATCGGGGTGGTCTTCATAATGCGGGTCTATCATGCGCATGTCGAGTGCCATCTTGCGGGCGTAGTCGGTGGCGATAAGCATCTTCGCCTTTTCCTCCGTTTCCGAAAGCGGCAGCCTGCCCAGAAGTGTGGCATCGCCAGTCTTGGCGAACTGCATCAGCTTCTGTATGAAGTCCTCCTGCTCCGGCGTGGGCGGTATGTGGTGCAGTATCTCATTCTTGTTGGGACGATCTACGCCCACGTCCTCTGCCGTGCGGTAGTCCGTGATTTCATTATAGAAGGCGGCAAGTTCCGGCACCTTGATGAAGTAGCGGAAACGCTCCTTTTGAACCACGTTGTTCGTCACGTTAAATTCAAAATCCGTCGTCTTCTTGGCGAATATCGCCGCCCAAGCGTCGAAACATCGGATGTCCTGCCGTTCCAGCTCCTTCGGACGCAAATACTTGAACAGCAGATACAACTCCGTCAGCGAGTTGCTGATGGTAGTACCCGAAAGGAAGGTCGCTCCCAAGTCTCTGCCCGTGCGCTCCTGTATGGTGCGTATGGCAAAGAGCATGTTCAGTGCCTTCTGGCTTCCCTCGCTGTTGCCCAGTCCCGCCACACGGTCATGGCGCGTGTTGAACGTCAGATTTTTGAACTGGTGGCTCTCATCTATGAAGATGTGGTCGATGCCCATCTGCTTGAAATCCACCACGTCGTCCGTGCGTGACTTTATGGCATGTTCCACCTTCTCCAGCTTCGCTTCAAGGTTGTGTTTGCGCTTCTCCAGACCTTTCAGCATAGCCCGCGACACGTTCTTTCCCTGCTGCCGCAGCACTTCGAGGTTTTCCTCCACCGTGTCAAGCTCCGCTTGCAGGATGCGCTGCTGCAACTCCGGCGACTGCGGTATCTTGCCGAACTGGTCGTGCGACATGATGACACAATCGTAGTCGTTGTTCTTTATATTATTGAAGAAGCGCACACGGTTGGCGGTCGAAAAGTCCTTCTCCGAAGCGTACAGAATACGTGCGTTGGGATATGCCGCCTGATAGGTGGCGGCAATCTCCGCAACGTTGGCTTTCAGCCCGATAATCATCGGCTTATGTGCCAATTTCAGACGCTTCATCTCATGCGCGGCGATGCACATTATCAGCGTCTTGCCGGTTCCCACCTCGTGGTCGCAAATTCCGCCGCCGTTCTGTTTCAGCATCCAGACGCAATCCATCTGCGAGGGATAGACGCTCTTGATACCCCGGCTTGCCAAGCCTTTCAGATTGAGGTCGGGGAAGGTCTGGTGCGAGCCGTCATACTTCGGGCGCACGAAACAGTTGAACTTGCGGTTATACATTGTCGTCAGCCGTTCCTTGAACTGCGGCGACTGTTCTTCGAGCCATTCGGAGAAACCGTTGCGGATTTCATCAATCTTGGCGTTGGCGAGCTGTATGCCCTCGCTGTCGCGCACCTTGATGTCGTTGCCATGCTCGTCCTTGCCGATGGACTTCATCATGTCGGGGCAGGTGTTGTGCAGGGCGTGTTTCAAGAGGTGCATACCGTCATAGTTCCGGTAATACCCCTTTACCAGAAACTCGTCCGTGATTTTCATGGTGCGGTAGCCGCACGCAACCGAAAACTCGTCCATGCTTGCGGAATAGGCGATTTTCACCTCCGTGTCGAACAGCCGGCTCATGTAGGCGGCATAGACACCCGTCGGAATCCAGCGTTCCCCGAAATTGAAGTCCAGATCCTCGAAGGCGATGCGCTGCGGCTCGGCATCTTTCAGAGCCTCCAACGCCTGCTTCACCTCCGGCATACGCTCATTTTCGGGATTGTCACCCATCCATGCCTCTTGGCTTCGGCCACCCTTTTTTTATGCCCTTTCGAGGATTATTCTTGCGTACACGCAGTTCTCTTACTCCCACCACCCCATTAAGGTATTCACTGTTCCTTGACCTTCACTTGCTCAAGCGCACTCAGGCGGCAGAACAGCTCATGCGGTTCTCTCTCTCACCCATCGCCATGACTCCAGGTTCGTTCCCTTCCCTCATTGTAAACCCGTATGACACACCATCCCTGCTGCCTGGGGTACAACAGCTGCGCTGTTGCACTCCGTCATCTGGGATGGCGTGTCTTCTTTTGACTAAGGTAAGGCAGAGCCTTGGCTGTAGTCCTTGCGTACACGCAGACTTTACTCCCACCACCCTTCTAAGGTATGTCCGGTTGCCTTTGTTCTCTGGTGACTATTGCATGGTCACCTCCGGACAGAGGCAGCGGACATCCGTTGCGCTGCATGGCCAAAGACTCCGTTTCCGACCATGCACTCCACTCATTTCCTACCCTATACCACACCCGTCCGGCATCTTGGGGCACAACGGCTGCGCTGATGTGCTCCGTATGCTGGCTGGGTGTGGACTACATAAGGAAAGGCAGAGCCTTGTGTTTGTTCTTGCGTTCATGCAGTTCTCTTTCTCCCACCGCCCCATCAAGGTACCGGCTGTATTCTTGCCCTCCTTACGGCACTTGTCAGTCTGCTCACAGGCTTACAGACAGGCAAGAACCGGGCAAGAAAGGCACACATACCCAATCCGCATCATGCTCCGATACGGAGCTAAGGCTATGCCTTAACAACCTTTATCTCCCACCTGATACACGCATTGAATAATATGAGTGCCTGGTACAGCCGCATTGCCTACCCGAAGCGAAGCACCGTAAACGGATCTTCGCCATGTAACAGACAGCTTGTGTCTGTTCCGGTGTTTATGCTGCACACCTTTTTCTTTGTCCATTCCTTCCCCTTGTCTTTATCCGGTCATCCTGCTTCCCTCTTTCTTGTCCATTACCCCATCTAAGAGCCTTTCTTTTTATACGGCAAAGGTATATGGGTGTTGTGGAAATGAAAGAGTTCCGGCTTCCAGCCTTTGCCCTGAAAAAAATAACGATGACGGCTTACGCTGCCCCAACATTTTTTTCGTTCAAAACTTTTCTAATTCCACTTTCCCAAACCTCGATAAGCCGTAAAAAAAAGGCTCAAACTCAGTTGGGGAATAAATCTCTAAAAAAAAAGTCAGCAGATTCAAAAGACAAGGGGAAGGAAACTTTCTGAAAAAAGGTCTAAATCTAGCTGAAGAATAATTCAAGTTTAACTAATTAAAGTTCAAGCGATATGATAACACTTACAAACGACATCTTGGCAAAGTTCAACGCCAACCCATTGTATTCTAAAGACGGACAAGGCAAAAAAGCCGAAGTCATTGCAGTATTCCACATGCCTTTTACTGAAGCCTGCTGGCTTATTACCGAGGCAAGTCAGGAAGGTGATGACTGGCTCATGTTTGGATATTGCCACATATTTGAGTGGGAGTTCGGATATGTCAGACTTTCAGAGATTAAGGAACTGAACATAAAAGGAATAACCGCCCAGATAGACAATACCTTGCCAAAAGGCTACACTATTGAGGACTGTCTTAAGAAGATACCATTTGCAGAGCATTAAGCTCTGCAAACTTCATCTGAAACAAACAAATCATCTATTTTAATAATAATAAATATTTACAGCTATGCCAAATTGGAACACTACAGACTATACACTTTACGGTAACAAGGAGAATATAAAGAGACTATATACAGACTTGAAAAAGACCGTAGATATTGACAGAACAAAGGAAAGCAAACCTTTTACATTCTTGGGTAACTCTTATTGGCTCGGGTACATTAAAAAAAGCCTTTTGCCAGATGTTGAAGAAGAATTGCCAGCCAGAGGTGAAATATCCTACATAGAAGAAGAGATAGAAGACCATGACAACGATATGGCTTCTTTGAAGTTGACTACTGAAACGGCTTGGGTTGCCTGTTCGGAACTGATGGACAAGATTGCAGAAAAATACGACCTTCAGCTTTTCTATTATTCGGAAGAGCCGGGTTGCGGAATCTTTGAAACTAATGACATAGAAGGTCAGTTCTACTCATTCCGTTATATGGTTGACAGTGAGAAAGAGGGTATCGAATACTATGATACATTTGAGCAGGTTGCAGAAGTTATAGCAAAAATGACCGGTATAAGGCTTAATAATATATCAGAAGCCGATGACAAACTTTCTGCCTTCAATAATGATGATACATTTCTAATAATTAATGAAATATCCGTTGTTTAATCCGCCTGGGGCTACCGCCCCAGGCTTAAACTTGAAATACTATGATGTACGAAACAAATTGTACCGAAATTACCATCACCCGATGGAAACAGCTCATGAGATATGCAAGACCATGTTCATACAGATTGCTTGTCAAAAGAATCAAGAAGGAAATTCCAAATCTATATAACTCCCTTGCACTTGATTTTCCTAATCCTTATGCATCTCAATGCAGAAGCACACCGACACATTATATTCTGGTGCATTCTGCTATAGAATACTTTATTAAGAAGTAGCATTATAGCACTCTTGAAAAGGAACTTAAAGGCTTGTTTTAAATTCGGATTTTGAACAAGCCTTCAATGTATTTGAACATACAATATTCTTCATTGGAATTATCGTTTTATTATTTTTCAGTGTTTCATCTTTATATATTTACTTCTTTATATCTTTTCTTCTTTTCTACTTTTTTCTTTCCTCCACCCACCCCATTACTAAGGTATAAGCTGGTTGTCTGTATGTTCAGCCCTGTCCAAGGCTTGCGCTTCGGACTGGGCAGAACATACAGACAGGCAAACGGTCAAGTCAGCCATGCCGATCCATCGCTTGCTTCCGGAACGTCATGCCTGACATATCCTCTGTATATTTGCCGCAGCTTCACGTTGTTTCTCCCACCGGAAAGAAAGCCCGTCATCACGGATGCCGGGACAGAGGAGTCTCGAAAGGGCATCTTTTAAGGTTGTGGCTGAAGCCTTTCCGTATTCAATTCTTCTTGGTCTTTCCGTCTTCCGCTACACCTGTAACTCCCCCTCCACCGGTGCTGCATAGCTCGGCTACCTTAATCCTTCAACGCACCTGTCTCCTGCCACTCTTTCGGGAAACAACGGTCATTGACTCTTATGCCCCCTTTTCCCTTACGTTGGTACTGCTGTTGCTCATTCATGCTGCCTCGACAGCCGGCCGGTCATGTACCGTACCTCCCCCAATTCATTATCGTAAGACTGCTTCGAAAAGCACGCTTGCTGTAAGTTCAAATCGGTCTGAGCATCATGCACTACACCGTTGCGAACCTCAATCTTTCCAAATGAATTTCCGGCGAAGTCAAATCATATTTCCTTGGTGCAAAGTTATGGAACAGCTTCCACTTTTTTCCGAAAGTGTCGGTGGACGATTCGCAAATACCGGCTCTGCCTATTTACGCCGGAATCTTCCTTTTTCTGATGCTCACAAAAAGAGTATTCAGGGAACAATTATCTGCTGCCATCTTATCCAATAAAAAATATAAGAATCTTCCTTTTTCTGCAGGCACAAAAAGAGTATTCGTACATTTTTTCATGGCTACCACAGAGTCTGTTCCTTATTGAAGCACCGTAAAAATGATTAATTAACTTCTAAAATTCATTCCATATGAAAAAGATTGAAAATACTTTCGCAGTGACTGGTTACGTAGCTAATGATGCTCAGGTGAATAATTTTGATACAGCAAGCGTTGCACGCTTCTCTATCGCAGTCAACAGAGCTGAAAAGAAGGGGGAGGAAACTACCTACACTTCAGCTTTCATGGCTATCGAGGCTTGGCGCAAGAATGAGGCGGCCACAGCATTTGACATCATCAAGAAGGGTGCACTTCTAACAGTCAAAGGGTATTTCAAACCCGAAGAGTGGACTGACAAGGAGACAGGCCAGAAGCGTAACAGAATTACAATGGTAGCCGTCGAGTTCTATCTCGCCCCTGACAAGGTGGAGGAAGAGAAACCGGCTAAGGCTTCCAACAAGACGAAAAGAACCAAGAAGGAAACTTCAAAATAGAAAAGAGTGGCTTCGGCCACCCTTTTTTTATGCCCTTTCGAGGATTATTCTTGCGTACACGCAGTTCTCTTACTCCCACCACCCCATTAAGGTATTCACTGTTCCTTGACCTTCACTTGCTCAAGCGCACTCAGGCGGCAGAACAGCTCATGCGGTTCTCTCTCTCACCCATCGCCATGACTCCAGGTTCGTTCCCTTCCTCATTGTAAACCCGTATGACACACCATCCCTGCTGCCTGGGGTACAACGGCTGCGCTGTTGCACTCCGTCATCTGGGATGGCGTGTCTTCTTTTGACTAAGGTAAGGCAAAGCCTTGGCATTACGACAGCTTGCAAAGCAGCCAACCCTCCACCCTGTTAAGGTTGTCGCTAAAGCTCCTTATCTACCCAGGATATAATCGGTATACCTCGTTTTTCGATTGTCTTTCATTGGTCTTTTCTGCTGTCCGCTTCCTCATTTGTCGGTGTTTCCCCATCTAAGAGCCTTTCTTTTTATACGGCAAAGGTATATGGGTGTTGTGGAAATGAAAGAGTTCCGGCTTCCAGCCTTTGCCCTGAAAAAAATAACGATGACGGCTTACGCTGCCCCAACATTTTTTTCGTTCAAAACTTTTCTAATTCCACTTTCCCAAACCTCGATAAGCCGTAAAAAAAAGGCTCAAACTCAGTTGGGGAATAAATCTCAAAAAAAAAAGTCAGCGGACAAAAGACCAAACCAAGACAAAGGTTTTCAAAAAAAGGTCTAAATCTAGCTGAAGAATAATTTAAGTTTTTAACCTTCTAAAGCATACGGATATGGCAGCAACATTCGGTAAATACCCAAGTTTGGACAAGCAGTGGAGAAAGATGATGTATTCTTTTTATCCATACCTTTCGACAAAGAACAGAAACGCAACTCAGGAGGAGTGGAAAATCCGCAGACTAATTTGGGACTTTAAAGACGGCAAGGCATTCTCTAATGTAGCTCATTTAGTTGCAAACAAGCTCATTCAGCTTTACGGAACGGAGACAAAAAACATTATCTTTGCTTGTGTTCCGGCATCAAGCGCAGAGAAGAACGAAAAGAGATACAAGAACTTTTCTTCTATGGTTTGCCAACTTTGCGGAATGTGTAACGCATACGACCATATCAAGGTAAAAGGTGAAAAATCAGCCGAGCATGATAATGTAGATAAAAACGACATCCACAACAAACAAGAAATCGAGTTCGACCAAGATTTTTTCAAAGGCAAAAAAGTAATAGTGTTTGACGATATTCTTACAAAGGGATTCGCTTACGCAATATTCGCCAACAAGATTGAGAAATTGGGTGCAGAAGTTTTGGGTGGTTTATTTATAGGTAAAACAGTTTATAAAACCAATTAAATGAAGGCAATAGAAACATATAAAACGATAAAAACAGGTCTCTTTCAGACGGAGACCCTGTTTTTATATAGTTATATAGCACATAACGGACTGAAGTACGATACAACGGGAGCCACCCTTGATATTTGCAGAAAATCGCGGGACAAATGGCTCAGCCATCTGTCCACCTCTTTCACTGGACACCGCCAAGTCATAGACTATAAGCAAACTTCTGATAGGGTGAAGGAAGCTATAAGATATTGTTATAAGAACGGCGCCAGGTTCTTTTATGCCGGTGGAGCAGTTGGCTTCGATACCATTGCAGCAGAAGCAGTCCTAAACCTTAAGACAGAATTTTGTGACATAGTTCTTATTGTTGTTGTGCCTTTTCCTGACCAAGACAAATATTTCAATACAGAGAACAAGAACAGGTATCTGAACATCCTTAAGCAGGCAGATGAAGTAGTGACCATATCCAAAGACTTTTCAAATATCGCCTACCTTAAACGTAACGACTACATGATTTCACACTCATGCCAGCTTATTGCTTATTGGGATGAAAAGTCTTTGGGTGGTACATCTTACACCGTGAGGAAGGCACGTGAAAAGAAATTGACCATCTACAACCTATTCAAGAAATAGGCTGTAGATGGATCTTCTACTTTTTCATGCAAAAAGTAGCAAAAAAAGTGCCCTTTGAGGCACTAATCCATTATCTTTGCACACATACAACTATCTAATAATCTTTAAATTAAGTATGCGTGAAAAGGAATTGCTTAAAATTGCACTACAAGGTGATTTCAATGTCATAAAGATAAGTAAGAATGAAGAAGGAATCTATATACTAAAACAAATGTGCGCTTGTCAAATACCAAGTTGGTGCATTATTGAAAAATCATCTAAATTCTCAGATATTGAATTCAGTATATCCATTATGCGCCATTCATCCAAGTATATTTTTAATGCGAGTGAACGGATTAAGGTGTCTGATCTCATAAACCTGAGCGAAGCCGGTTTCCAGGTAATACGAATATCACCATCAGATAAACTTGTGGTAAAAAAATTCAACCATCATACAAAATCATGGATTAAACTATCTTCTTTTCCGAAAGTATGCCTGAGAGAAAATTTCCTGTCGGAGAAATTATGCAACAGAGATACTATACTTATTGATTGACTATAATTAATGCTTAATTTGTCATGTAAAAAAAAGACCGCCTTTAATCGGCGGCCTTTTCTATAGTTGCTGCTTTCAGGTCATCATTCCAATCTTTCTTTTGTGGAAACTCAGTATTCTGAACCCGGTAAGCTGTATTTTTTAATTCCTCACTATCCATTTGCTCTACATCATGCTGCATACCTCTAAGGTTATTATCAAGCCATAGCGTGTACTTATAACCCTGCTTGTCATTATCGAATATAGTCCGTAGTGACTTCACTTCATTCTTACTGATAATGATACGAAGCAACTGCATTTGTCCTTCGGTAAGTGTACCTTCTGTAGATACATAAACAAGATTCAAACTTGTATTCTTGTGACACAGTTGATAGTGAGATATACAGTCTATGATAGACTCTCCGACATATAGTATATCAATAGGTCTGCTTTTATCGTGGTTGCTGAGAGCCAAGCAATCAAACTTACCTCCTAATATTCCTTTAAAAGATTCATTCCTTTGGGAGATAGCTTGAACACCCTTATCATTGTACATCTTTACACAGATGTTTCTGTATGTGGTATTTTTGTTCTTAACTTCCCTAATTAGAAAGACATCTTTAAAAACCGGACTATCTATACTTTCTTCTGATATACCGCGTTTTTGTAGATAATTACCCTTATAAGGTAAAAGCTGCTTGAGGTACATTGTCAGTTCGTCTGTACTCATGCTCGTGTTACCAACATCGTATCTGCTGTTTTCCGGAGTAATTATCTGGTTCGTATTTATGTAGTTTTGTAAGATTTCACCGACTTCTCTTAATGTCGGTTGCTTTCCGGTTGTCTCAAACAGATGTTCCTGCATCATGTCAAGAATTGTTCTGCCTCTTACATTGTCGCTGTGTACATCCCAATAGGTATATTGATTTTGTGCATTCCGCTTGATGACAATGGTATGTGTACCATTACTCATTTTAGGACAGCTGTTAGAAGAACCGGCCACAAATTTCCAACCCAGATTTAAGAGAAAATCAGGGAGGGAAATTTCTGTTTTTAGTCTGTTAAAATCAACTTTCATTATTGAATATCAGTGTTTTATATATTACAAAGATACTAAAAATTATCCAGCTTTACAACTTTATAGTTCTATAATAATCATGCAAAATTACAACTTATTGCGAAATTGTTGTAAACCTGAGTTCGCCTATTTTACCGGTACCAGTTTCCGGATTTATGCTTTTGCTTTCATCAAAAACAGTTTTCCCATCTTTGGTCACCTTCATTCTTACACTTGCTTTTTCGTTTGAATGTACCATGCCCTGTGCGGCAATTTCCTTAACCTTTCCTTCTGTTACATAACTTGCACTTGTCGTAAATTCATCATCTATTGACAGTGAAGAATCTCCAGTTTTCTCGTTCCTTATATTAACCTTGTCAAGATTTGTTATATGTGCGAATCCTTTTGCATTAGTTCCACTGACCTCAATTGTTATTCTATATACACCTGCTTCACTGCTTCCTGTTGTCGGATCATCATCCTTACTGCATGATACTGTTAATAAACTTACTGCTGCTAATAATGTTGCAAAAAACTTTTTCATGATAATTCAATTTATTAGTTAATTAAAATTTCTTTCTTGTCTCTGATTGTGTGTTGTATCAGGATTATTGCGTTTCTTGATTTTTTCTTCAACGCCTTTCAAAACCTCATTCACATCATTTATTATCTTAATATAATTCTGTTGCACGATTTCTTCAAGTATGTCCAGTTCGAGTTTTTCGTTACCTTCATCAAGTCTTACCGGGAGAGAGAAAGGTGGTATTTCTTTTTCCTCAAAACGACACATGTTCATTTGTGCATTGAAGAAAGGAGGCTGTCCGCCAGCTATCTTTCCGATAAAGTGTCCTGCTGACTGTCCGGCCACTTCACGGGCTTTCAGGACTTTCTCTTTCTGGAGGCTTTCTGTTCGGCTTCCTCCACCACTTTCCTGGTGAGAGTAACTTTCCTGGGCTTCCTTCTTTTCGCCGAACAGACTTTCAATATCTTTGGCTGTTTTCTCATTTCCTGTCATGCCGTAAGCCTGTGTTCCGCAGGAGGCTTTGAGAATATTGGCACTCTTTTCTCCATAGTCCCTAACTGCCTGATTGAAGTCCTGTACGGCCAGTATGGTGGAAACATTGTGTTTTCGTGCTGTACCGATAAATGTGTCTATACCTTGCAGAAGAATTGTAGGAAACTCGTCAACCATGAATACGCTTGTTGCCTTTCCCGGATTGTTCATTTGAGACATCAGCACACTGCCAATGCAGCTGATGGCCGGTGATACAGCTTCTTTAATAGTGGGCGCATTACCAACACACATTAAAGTAGGATGTTCCTTGTTTGTTATATCCAGTGAGAACTCTTCTTCAGGTAGCGGAGACAAAACCCAAAATATATATTTGTTGTTCAATAGAACAAGTGGTGTCTGTGCTGAAGAAACAGCTCCGGCTGTCTGCTGCTGAGCTCCCAATTTCCAAGCTGTTAACATGGCTGACATATTAAGTGCTATTTCCGGATCTTCAGATAGCCACTCAAAAACAAGGTTGCTGTCAGATAAGGCAAATGCTATAACATGTGGTAGGGTACAGATACCAAGGTCTTTTTCCTTGAAGCATTTATAAGCTATCGAATATACATAATTTATTGCATTGTTCGCCCAAAAGTCTGTTTTTTCTTTCCAGCTTGCTTCCAAATTCTTCATAAGTGTCACTATTATATTCCTTATGAATAAGGACTCATTACCCTTTGACATATACTTTGGTGATAGAACATTAACCCTGACGGTTCTCGACATGTCTATAAAGTTTATGTAGGCAAAATTAGGTACCTCCCTGCCCTGCTTCCTGAAGTATTCGATACTTCCGTAAGCTATTCTTGAAAGTATCGGTGAGTTTTCTTTTGTCGGATCACCCTCCCAGTCATAGATGAACCCGGCATAATTCCTTTCCGCACACTGATAAATCATTCCCTTTATCCAGCTTTCTGATTTACCTGAACCCGGACCTCCGTCAATATATATATTCTGCTGTGGCTTGTGGATGGTAAGTGGCCCATTTGCTGTCTCAAATCTGAAATAAAAGGGTGATTCCACATTACTCAGGCCGAATATACTTTCATCTGACTTGACATGTCTCCTGAAGAAGTAAGGCATTGTCTTGATGATTAACAATGTGTAGGCTACAAATATCACCGGGAATACGAATAGATTATACCAGTTTGACAACTCACTGAAACCAACCACAAGTATAGTGGCCGTCATTAAGGTCAGACTTGTGTAAAACCATTTTTTACTTTCATCATCAGGTTTCTTATATGGAAAAAGAAAAGCTAATCCGGCGATGAGTATCACATACAGGAAACGGAACATGATTCCCTTTACCAGCAGTTTTTCCCACATGGCCTGATTCCTGACCGGAACATACAAACCGTTTACTATAGCCCACTGGAATAATACAGCTATACCTATCAGAGTAGATAGCAGTATAAGGATGAATGACAGGTCTTTCTTTTCTTTTTCCATAGTTCAATCTTTATGCGTTAGTCTCGTCTTTCTTCTCACTCTTGCCGAGCAGTTCTACACGGCTTACGTTCATGGTTACAGACGGTATGCAGTTTCCGTCCTCTTTCTTGAATACATCAATAAATATATCTCCTGTCACATATACCTGAGTACCCTTTTTGATATATTCCATGATTTTTGTGTCAAAGTTTACAAAGCAAGTTATCCAAAGAGTCTTGTCTTCAGTGTCTCCAACTCCTTTAAACTTTGATGAAACAGGGAAATAAAATCCTTTACCACTCTTGTTTGAACGTGCGTCTGCACCTACATAACCGATTAATTGTCCTGTAAACATAATTCTTCGATTTAGGGGTTAAATATTCATTGTTATTTCAGCAGGCTTGACCATTTCCTTGCTCATTTCTGCTGTTTTGTTAGTTTCAAAATCTATTCCAAACACCTTGCTTACTGCCTCTTTCCCTTCATTGTTGCTTACATTGACATTTAGCCTGTCTATCATAAGCAACGAAGGGTTATAGCCGGCTTCTTTCAACTCTTTCAACTTATCTTCATCGCCCTGGCTTGCCGCCAGTAAGAATTTTTCATCATTGCTCAGTTTAGGTTCCATTCCGTAAACCTTCTCCTGTATCATCGCACTTGCCTTGGCCACATCGGAAAGAATGGTGTATATGAATTTCGGATCTTGACTCAATGCTGACAGCCAGCTCTTCAGATACATCGCATTCTCCTCCCTTATACAGGTTGATATACCCATGGTTTTACCGCATGAAGCAGAAGTTAGCTCTGCGATGAGTTCTTCCTTGGCGTATTTGGAATCTCCGAAAACCTCTCCTTTTTCTCTTTCCAGATGACCGACTTCACCGGTTGAATGTGCCATTTCATGCAGCAGTGTTGAATAAAAGGATTCCCCAGTATCAAACTGTCCCTTCAGCGGGACAATTATATGGCATCCTTCTCCACGCCTGTAATAAGCACTGTCGCTTTCTCTCGGATATATCGGACATATCCATTGCCTTTCTCTGATAAGTGCATCGAGCAACGGCATGGTGTACATGCCTTGTTCATCTTTCAGAGCCGGTGGAACAAACTGTGACTTCAGCTTTTCCCATTTCTCAGGTTGGACTTCCGGATAGTTGGTTTGAGAGACATTGAACACGTTATAGGTTTTCATATATGGTGTTACCTTATATTCCCTCTTTTCGTCCTCTGATAGATTCCGATAGTCTTCTATGCTTATCTTGTTCCCGTTCTTGTCCTTTACTGAAAAGTTCCAGTATATTACGGGGAACGATTTCTCTCCTTTTATAATTGAGGCTCCGGCTTCCTTAGCTTGCATGAATGTCATATACAATGGTGTGCTGTAACCCTTTTCTTCCGAAAGTAAGTACAGCATGAAGAGGTTTATCCCATTATATACTCTGCCTTCGATGTTCTGGGGTAAGCCCCCTCCACCTTCTGGAGAGAACCAGGGCTTTTTCCAGTCATGCTCAACCTCCTTGATTTTTTGAATCATGAGGTCTGCAAACTGTTTCAGTGCTTTGTCACCTGCTGAATCTTCTTTCATAACTGTTCGTATAAATGGTTATTCTCATATTCACATAGCCACTTGACGGCATTCTCATTATTGGGCCTCTCTCCTCTTGACTTCATGTCTTCAAGATATATTTCTGCCAAATCTTTCTGAGCGAGCAGAAACTCCAGGTCATCGATGATGCCTTCCTGTCTTTTCTGTACCAGTTCATTGTAGTCCATAATTGCATTTTTATAAGTCGTTGAACATCTTGTTTACAGTATTGGCAATAGGTCTGGCCATTTCTTTTGTATTGTCTGGCTTCGGACTGCTTGCCAACTTCACATCACCCAAAGTCTTGCCTTTGTTTTCAAGACCGAATATCTTCTGAACGGCGATGATGGTGTTTTCCTGTACGCCATTTTCTCGCATGGCTTTTATATCATTCTGTGTTATCTGATATCCGGTTTTTTGGATGTCCTGAATGACTCTGAAATTTCCTACTGAGGCTGCATCTAAAAGCTTGGCAGCCTGTTTTTGATGTTCGCTCAGTTCATCCGGCTTAACATGAAAAATCTTCTGAACTTCCTTCATTTCATTATCACTCAGATTCAGCTGTTTTCCTACACCTCTGATGTAATCTTCACTTGGCTTATAACCGTCCTCCCTGAGTTTGTCAATCGTTTCAAAGTCCCTTTTACCAACCGCTTCCTTAAACTCGCTGTCCATGTCTCGCCCTTTATCTGCCGATACCTTATTTTCTATGACGGGGTTTACAACTTCCAGTTTAGGTCTCATCTCCTTTATCAGTTCATGAGCCTTTCCTTCTGTAATACTCTGTATGTTTGAGAACTGAATGCCTTTTTTGTCATCTGTGAGAGATATGTCGGCAAGGATATATCCGTCCTTGCTGTGCATGAGTTTACTCTCTAACGTATGACCGTTGGCAAGCAGATATTTGTCTGCTTTGGTTAACTTATATCCGTCATATTCCTCGGTCTTGCCTATCACATTAGGTATCTTAATTTCTTTGCTTGATCTCACGATTACCGAATTCAAGTCCTTGTCAACCTGAAGCATAATTGTACCTCTTTTGGTATCTAAAGGAACAATATCACCGTGTAGAAGACGCTCTTTCTCCGTTTTGTTAAGCTTGTGTCCAAGCATCCTGTCCGGAATGGTTAGGGTTTCCTTACGGTAAAAGACGGAAATGCCGTTCTCACTCATACGCAGCTTCCCTTTCTTCTCACCTATATCCATCAGGTCTGACATTATACCCTTTTCCAGTTTTGTCCCTTTACCGTCAAGCAGATTGCCGGTGTTGTGTGCATATTCGTATAGTTCCTGGCCTGTATAGCATACTTTACGGTTATGGTCTATGATGGTGAAACCGTCTTTGTTCTCGCCCTTTATGTCATTCCACCGAATCACACTGATTCCTTTTTTTCTAAGTTCTTCGATGTATGAAGGCTCATTTGCCTTGTTCTTGTCAAAGAACGAACAAACCTTTTCTTTTGATTCCTCGGCTCGCTGTTCATTCCGGTTTTCTTTTGCTTTAGATCTGATTTCATCCAAAGATAATTGGATACTGTCATCCCCCTTGTGGAAAAGATAGCTTCCGTCATGATATTCTGTTTTATAGCCAAGAGTTTCCGATAAGGCTCTGAACTGCCCTATATTATTATAGGAATAGTTCTCATAAGCTTCTTTCAGTTTCATATCATTTTTCGAATAAAGGTTCTGCCCTGATAATATACTTGTTCTCAACAGCCAGTTTCATGTGGCGGCCACCACCCTTTTCATACAGTTCTATCTCAAAGATTTTGTTGTCCGGAATTGTAAACTTGTTAAATCCCAGAACAAGCCTGTTGGCGCTTTTGCCCTTTATCTTTGTTTCAAAATCCTTTGTATAAATGGGATCTATGGTTGTTTCCTGCTGTATGGCATTCTTGCTTTTCTTGATGTCTCTTTGAAAGCATTTGACAAATTCAATGTCATAGTCTATATATGACTTGTTTTTCAAATCAAAGATGAAAAACATAAAGTCTTCATGTACATATAGGTTGGACATTGACAGCTCAAACTTGTTTTTTACCTCGCCAACACTGTAGATGTTCCTTTTCTTTGTTCTCAGCTCCTGAAGGCATTTGTCCATCACCTCACTGTTCACATCGATGTGGGCAGTATATTCACGCTTGTCATCATAGTTGTAGGTGAAGACCGAAGTCTCATTTCTGCGGATGACAATGCTGTATGTATTCATGTTCTTGTCGATGACAAAAAGATTCGAATTTTCAACGGCATCTTTAGCTGTTGAAACCTTCAGCTGATTGTTGTAGCTCTGTAAAGCAAAGGACATTTCGTTACCTTGTGTGCCGTATATAATGTCTGAGGGGAAGAAAAACTCGGCCATGTGCATGTCACTGACATCCGCCTGATAATCGTTGTGTTCCCATTTACCGTTATCTTCATAGATGTTAGGGGAAGGATCGATAAGACCGTTTGCTATATATTTCACATGGTAAGTATAGACACTGCCGTCGATACAAACGACGGTTACATTTGTCTCTTTCTCAAAGTCTTCACTCTGTGCGCACAGTCTGACAACGTGGGGTGCTTCTTCAACCCTTTCTGCCGAAATGAGCTCTTTCTCTCCTACTTCAATATCGGACACTTGTACCGGGAATACCAGATGCTTCACAAAGTCAAATGATACGTAAATGTTCTTGGCTTTGATACTCTCCTGTTCGGGACTCTGTGCTTTTAAGCCGAATGCGGCCACACATAGAACAATTAAAATATAGATTCTTTTCATAACTTTCAATTATAAAATGCGGTGAATACTGTTATCGCCCATAACAAGACAATACAGGCGAAAAATGAAACCATAAGCGGTTTGATTTCCGTAAATTTCTTACCCTGCTTTCTTGATATATAGATTCTGTACCCGAAAAACAGGGTTGCTATAACAATTAGATAATTCAAGATATTCAAAATCATAGCTTGTCAATTAATGTTTCCAAAGGATGTGGCTGATTATTTTTGTTCTCTTCAAGCTCAGCATATAGTCTCTGCAATTCTTCCTGAACAGCTTTCCGTTTCAGCTTTGATTCTTTTGTCTCTTCCTGTATATACATCTGATAATTGCTCTTCAGATGTACCTTGACTTGCGAAAGTTTCATATTCAATATCTGTTTTGCTATCTGAGTCGTAGCATTTACTGCACTGGTTATCTCGCTGGTCATTGTTCCGATAGAGGCAAGAGGCATATCTATATTCTGGACAAGTCCCTGCTGCATACGTTTGGCTGCCTGAGCCTTCATGTTGTTTGGTAGGTTCAGCCCTTCCATAGCGTCATTGTCGAAGATGACAAAGGAAACAGGACTGATCGTATTTCCTACCTTCAGGTTGTTTACCACTACCTCCAGCCGGTTTGCTCCTAATGTCGCCACACCGTAAAAGAGTGTGTTAGCCGGTATTTTCATGCCACAGACAACGGCATCTTCCAGCATACGCATTCTTACTGTACTGCCGGTAACGACTGTCTGGTCTCCATGTATGCAGGCCTTGAATAAGGTGTTGCTGCTTGGCATACTTGCCTGTTGCCTCCTTGTCCTTTTGCCATTCTCGGCTATATATATAGGCTGGTTGCTTACAAGGCTGTCCATTGCACTGCCTGGTTTGGGCTTAGTGGGATTTTCGGCTTTTTTCTTTTCCTTATCATAACCTATAATCCTTTTATAGATCTTTTGTCTATAGACATTGTTCTGCTCCAGTTCCTTTCGGATTTCAGCATTTTTCCTTGCTTCCCTTATAATCTCCTTCAACTCTTCTTCATCCTCAATGCTCGCAAGCTGCTTTTCCAGCTGTTCCGAGAGGTGGCTGTCGCTGCTGCCATATTCACCCATTACATCAGAGTATGGATCTCTTCTCATTTTCCGTATTTTCTCCAGTGTTGCCTGGTCATATTTTTCATTTCTGTTCTGAAGGTCGAAGTAGAAATCCGAACCTCTTACCTGTGATTCATCCATGATTCTTTGTTTCTCCTTCTCTTCTCTTTCATCCTGTTTATAGGCTTCAATTTTATTGAGAGCTTTGTCCTTTGCTTCCGAATCCGGCTCCAGCAATACACTTTGCCTTTCTTTTTCATTTTCCGCAACTTCCTTTGATGATGTGTCGTGAACAAAAAACACGTAGAGAAATAGACCACCTAATACGATGGGTATAATCATCAGAAGCTTGTTTTTGTCTTTTAAAAAATTATTAGTTTTCATGTTCGTCAGATTTTTCTGGTTGGGTATTATTATATACTTCCTGGTTGTCTTCAATTGGTGCCGAATAATGCACGATCCAGTCCTCTATCTTGGCTCCGTGTGCATTTTCCTCACTTCTTGATACATCGTAGATGGAGAACTCTGCTTCTACCTTTCTTGAAATCTTTCCTCTGGCCCTATATCCCGTCTGTGTGAAAAGTATTTTCCCTGTTACAGGGATAGTTCCCATATCAATGACTATTTCGTCAATTGATACTCCGTATCTGATGTTCTTCTGTACCAGTGAATTGAGCATATTCACATCATTGTATTCGTTCAACAGCTCTTTCCCCTTGTTCCCAATGAGATTCAGGGCACTTGTGATATTTTTCTCATAGGTATTTTCGTCAAAGGCATACCATTTTCCGACAAAGGTCTTGACATGATTGATGTATTCGAACCTTCTCATATTTGATGCTGGCATACCACTTGCCTCATATACTTCCCCATTCTTGTCTATGACCAATGCCTGGCTGTAAGCTTTTTCCAGCTTCATCGTCTGATAGATGATGCATGTAATAAAAGCTATCGTAAGAACGACACAGTAGCCTATCGAAAGTCTTATAGTCATCTTTACGGCATTGTCTACACCTTTAAATTTCATCAAGTCCATATCTGCTATTTTTTATCATCGATTATACTTTCTCCAATTGATGCCGCAGCTCCTACATTTGTTGCTTTGGCTGCTGCTCCAGCTCCACCAAGCAGGGCTATGGTGGCTGCTGTCGTTGCTATCGACATAACCTTTGAGATAACCTTGCCGGCATCACTGTGTCCGACAATCTTTGACGACAGCCAGAAACAGCTGCAATATGCGCCGATTAGAGCCAGATCCATGCCCAGATATTGCAACTGTTGTGTTGCCATATCAACCATGTCGGCCGGTGATTCGCATAATGCTTTTAATGTCTGCCACATAATCTGATTGAGTATGTTTATCACAGTGAACACCATACAGGATGAACAGAGAGTACCGAACCAGATGGATAGCTGTTTCTGAAATACCGGAAGCATACTGAACGCGAAGACAAACGGGCCGAGTATAACCAGTATCTTTACAATAACTACACCTAAACCCAGGATTATGATTTGTATGATACCTACAACCAAGGCTGCCGCAGCGTGTAATACAAGTGCTACAAGGTTTGCCGGATTAAGGATATTGACAAGTTTCTCTATACTGGCTCTTAATCCTGTTGTCTCATCCTCTTCCGCTTTTTTATCAAGCTCATGCTGCATGGCTCCTGTTGTGTCCTCTCCGGCTGCTACTTCCGCTTCAAGTGAATTGGTCTCATATTCTGCTATCATTTCACCCTGCTCGTTGCTTGCCTTGGCCATAAATTGGGCAAATTCATTGGCTCTTTCTGAAGATAGCGATGTAGCTTCGTTTATGACTTCCATTGTTCCTACAATGGTCTGTGCGATTGGCTTATACATTGTCAGACAGAAAAACAGTACCAGACAGCGGCCGATTTCCATCATGTCCGGAAACTTGTCTTCATTTGATGTCAACAACTGACTGGCTCCGTGATACAGATAATTATAAGCCAGATTGCATATAAAACAGATGACTGCAACTCCAAATGCTATAACTGTCATCTTTGAAACTAATTCCATAGTGAGGCCGTCTGTTATTTGGAGTCCCCACAAAAAATTGTCCTGGTTCATAGGCTTAGTTGGTATATCTTGTATAGGCTGAAAGGCGACCTTGATAATAGGTCTTCCGGTTGTGTCCTTTCATCGATTTATAAATGACTGTACTTCTGACTGTTTCGTTAAACTCTCTCATTTCATCTGCGGCCTTTTCAACAGACTCCTTTACCTGTTCGATAAAGGAGATTCTTCCTTCTGAGTTCATCGAGAAATAACTTGTTACCGTTGCTACCTTCATCAGGAGGTCGGTACTGACGCTGAGATTGACTGTTACTCTTTGAAAATTAAGAAACTTCAAACAGTGGTAGTTGGAACCTACATTCATATAAAAGCTGTAGTCCTGACTCAGACAGGCAACGTCATCCAACAGATCAGCAAGCTCTTTCAGAGATTTCAGTTCCTTCATTCTGTCTATGTTCTGTAAACCCTCCCTTAATTTCTGGGCTGCTTCCATCTCCTTTATCTGCTCTATCCATTTCTTTACGTTGGTGTACCACTCTGTTGAATTAAGGAAGGTATGTCCCGGATCATGCACAACCCACTGGGCATCTGCCTTCCCTGCACCTATAAACAGCATGGCTGTCGTGATTATGATTATTCCAAATAATTTCTTCATAAGCTTAAATGATAAATGTGATAGTAAATATTACGCATACTACCCAAGCTATCAGGTATGTACGTGCATTTTGCTTTTTTGTGGCCAAAGCCCAAACCACAAAGATGAGGGCTATGCCTAATAATGCTGCTGCTATACTGGGTGCTACACTGTTCATGCTCGTGTTCATGTCAGTGCTGTAGTTTAACAACTCCGTTAATCCTGCTGTTGCATCATCCATATTGCTTTCTCCTTTCTTCCAGATATAAGTTTATGGCCGTATAGGTCGAGCCTGTTTCTTTGAATAATTGCTTAATCCTGACTACGGTTGATTGTTTTGAGTCAAATGCTACCGCTGCAAAATCTGATACCTCATTTCTGAAAATGAATGCATCATTGGACATCTTGATGAAGAACTCCCTCCAGCGGTCTGTCCTTTGCAATGACTCTATCATATAGATTTCTTCGTCATTGATGGACAAGACAGACTGGATTTCCGGCAGGTTCTGGCGGTGCTCCGAGTGATCCAGGATTATCTTTGTAGCACAGTTGATGATAATTGAATCCTTTATTCCTGAAGGCATGTTCTTCAGGAAAAGGATATTCTGTGCTGCCAGAGTGATGCTTCCCTCTTTCTTTCTGAATGTACGGTACAGATAGGCTATGAAGTCTCCGAACTTTTCATCCTGAAGGAAATCCAAGGCTTCATCGATAATCAGTTCCTTCATCATACCCTGTCGTTTCTTAATCTTATCGACAATCATCTGAAGGGTAATGATGGCCACTAGCGGAAAGTATTCCTTCTTTGACGCATCTTCCATGTCAAATGCGATGAGCTTGTCATGGACAATATCCACGTTTTCCTTTGCGTTGAGCAGGAAACTGAGTTCACCGTCTGTATATGGTTCCAGCAGAAGAATAAGCTCTTCAATCTCGAATTTCTGCTTTTCAAAATCACTCATTGTGTTTTTGAAAACTTCCTGAAGATATTTTCTATATGCTTTCATATCAGGAAAGATTCTTTCATTATTCTGACCTACTGAAGAATTGTTTACATAGTCATAAAAGCCGATGATGGATTTTCTAAGAATCGCCGTCTCAGCCGGCATCATCTGTTCCCTGGCCTTCCAGATATAGCTTATTATGGCTACGATAGTCTTTATCTGGTCATCCGCTGATTCTGCGTCCGTTGTGTCGATATAGAGATACTTACCGTTCTTGTCACGGTCACATAGAAATGGATTGAAGGCAAATTTCTTCTGTTCTGTAGAATCAAAATATTTCCCTCCATTCAATGCTATCATAGAACGGTATGAACCACCGATGTCGATGATCATGATGTCTCTACCCAGCTCATAGCTTTGCAGAATGTAATTGTTAAGCCAGAAAGATTTTCCGGAACCTGACGGCCCGATAACTATCCTGTTCTTGTTATTCAATGTCGGATAATCCCAAAGATTTATCTTGACCGGTGTTCCGAAACGGTCATTGTATATGTGCCCTTTCGTATCTGAAACATACATACCTTCTTTTTGCAGATAGCAGATTGCCTGTTTGGTTGTATTGATGAAACCTCTGTAATTTGCCCTGGCGTTACCGGGTATGTTCGTAAAAAACAGATTACACAACTCTGCGTTTTCAACATAACAGCTGCTTTGGTTCATGAAGGAGAATCCTTGCTGTACAAGGGCTATCTTACGCATCAGTGAAGTCTTGTCCGTATCATTAAGAATGACATTGAACGAAGTGTAAGCGGTCTGATAGTCAAATTTCGTAATCTCTTCACAGAACAATCTTTGTTCCTTCTGCTTCTCTGCTGCAGGGGGATAAAAGTTGGTGATGTAGTTCAAGGCATCCTTCTCTGCTCCTATTGCTGTTACTGTCGCATCAGGATCTGTAATCTCGATGACCACATTGACGATATGATTAAAAGGCAATCCGAGACCTACGGGGTATAACATCGAGCACTTGCTCTTGATACTGTCCGGTATTTCAATGTTTCCACCGTATGAACGTGCTTTACCGGTGTGAGGAACGGAGAGTTCATGCAGATGCTCCCCCTCGATTGTCAGTGATAACATCGATACATACTGCTGGCCGATTTTCATTTCACCGTTCTGTGTGATGGCCATCGGATTCACAACCTTTTCCGTTGCATCTTCTACAGGTGTATCATAAGATAGATTGATGTAATCATAAACAGCATTGTTCAACTCTTTGCTGTTCATTTTCCTGATTTCGAATTGCTGGATAGATGCCAGACCATTCTCAAAATTAAGAAGCGATGCTTCCATCTCTGTCATTCGTCTCTCATAATCCCTATATGGCTGCTTAAACGGGTAATGTAATCTTCTTAACAGTGATGTGTTGGTCGCACTTTTTCTTATCTTGCCGTTCTTTTTCCCATTGGTAAATGTAAGATACAGATTAGTATAACTGTTCAGAATCTCCTTGCCGTCAAAATGCCGGTTGTTCTCTGCTATCAGAGCATTGTTTGAATATTCCTGATTGTTATACTCTCCGGTATAATAAAAAATCTGCTGATGTATGACAGTTCCGGCCGGAAGCATCTTCAAGAGAGCTTCAAGTCTCTCATGGATATATTCTGCTTCTTTTTCCGAAAGTGTGAACACTTCAGGAAGAAGCATTCTGTACCCTACTGTGATGTCACCGTTCCCATTGATGATTGCATCCTGGGTGATGGTCTGTATAGGCAATATGTCTGCCAGATCTGTGGCCTTGTCTGTTACTTGCACTTCTTCATTGCGCATATACAATATTGCAATGAGAAGAGCCAACAAACAAATGACAACGGCTGTTAGGATGATAAGTGTGACCATTGGCTGTTCAGTTTAGAATGAAATTGAAAATCTTTTTTTTATCTACTATTTTTCTGGGAGTTGCGCTCCGTACACTCAAACCTGTGAGAAAATCCGGATTCCCAGCCTTATGTTCCTTTTTCAAGGTGTTGAACAGTAGCCCTGACAGAAATACTATTCCGCTGAGTAGAAGCGTTATGACCAGCGGATGCAGCTGCTTGAATATGCAGACGATAATCGTGATGGCTACTATAAGCATGAATATTCCGAATTGCCCGGATGACAAGCCGAAAAACTTGATAGGCTTGTTTATTTTCCTCATGGTTCTCATGGCTCAGATAATCAGGAAGGCAACCATAATCACTACAACTGCAATGATCCATCCTAACAGGTATTCTTTGGCATGTGGATTATTTGTTGCAAGAGAATAAATCACGAACACCAGTGCGATACCCAAAACGGCTGCGAGAATGTATTTTGCGACATCAAGGATTGTGTCAGCACCTTCCTTGGCTGTGTCCGTTACTTCCGAAAGACTGCTTATCTTAAGGCCGCTCTGTGCTTCTAATTCAATCGGAGCTGCCACCATGAACAGAAACATAAGACCTACTGCCCACCTGCTTACACTGTTGTTTACGTTCTCAAATCTCTTTCTTAATTGCTTTAGTACTTCCATAATTCTTCAATTTTAAAGTTTATACTTGTATTGTTTTAATTAAATTCCATTGTACATCTTCAAACCTTACGAACTTTTCCATTTCAGTGTCTTCCGTTTTTTCTTTTGTTTCTTCCGGCTTTTTCCCACTGTAATAGTAAGTTCTCCCATCTAAGAACATGTCCGCTATTTCCTTGGCAAGGTCATCTTCCTCGGTGTTCTCAACTTGAAAGATTACCCTGATGACCGGCGCTTTTTCCTGTATATTTTCCCTTTTGTCTTTCTCTACTCTAGGTACTTGTTTCTTTTCATTACTTCGCCCGTCTTTCGGGACTTTTCTTTTAGTCAGAAAATGATAGATACCAAGAGAGATGACAATAAGTATAATAACATCTGCTATGCTCATATCAACGACCATATTAATAGCCAGACAACCAACGCTATTACATAGGTAATAATAGCTTCCTTTGTTTTTTCATGATTGGTTATCAGCTTTTTAAGTACAGATAATCCTGCACAAATAAAGCCAATACCAACCAGCATTGCACCTACTTCACGGTACAACGATATCAGGCCGGATACATCTGTACTGGCTTGCAATAAGACAATAAGTAACATGATTTTTATTTATAAAGGAGAATCTTCAATCCCGCATTCCATACGGTGTTCCAGTTCTTTACAGACAACGGACTCCACATTTCTTTTATTCCGACGGTGAATGCGAGCTTTGGCAATATGAAAAGTTCTATTTCGGTCCCTATTTCCGGACCAACGATAAATTGATACTCTTTTGATGGATGTCTGGTATATTCTGTGCCCAGAAAACATCCTACACCTATATTCCAGTAGATTGATTTAAGGTTACTGGCTATTGTTCGGTTATAACTGCCGTTTACAAACCAGTTCCGGGCTGTTTCTTTCCTTTGCTGGTTCTGCATTACCGGCATTATGCCTAAAGGCTGGGTTGCTTCAGTATTGACTGAATAATCGAAACTCTTTTCAAAATAATTCAATCCGGCTTTCCAGTAGGACGTTCTGTCAATGTATTTTGAGAATGATATATTTGCCATGTTATCAGCTTTTCCGAATATATTGGTACCATAACTACCTTCTAAAGCTGAAATCCTCTTGTAGTGTCTCTGTGCTTTAATCACACTGCCTCCAGTAAACAGGAGGAGAATCAGTATTACGATTTTCATGTTGCTGTACATAGTGCTTTCTATTTTTAAAGTTAATATTATCCAGTTTATTATTTTTATGTTTTATCATATCCTAATTTAGTAATTGTATCAAGTCCTGCTCATTGTGTCAGGAAATTCAATTGATTCTGTCCAAACATATAGATAATATGCAAAACTGCAAATAAAAAGATATTTTAATTTCAGCGACATGCTGTTTTATTAATCTAGTTTCATTTTTTGTTATGATGTAAAACATATAATTACAAGCACAAAAAAAAGACAGGATACTAGTTGTGTAAAAGTATCCTGTCCTTTTATAAGCTATCTGAAGATCTTTTTTCTGGCTTTACTGAGAGCCTGTGGTGTTATTCCGATGTACCTTGCTATTTCCTTTAACGGAACATTTTTAAAAAGCCATTTTTCTTTATTTAATACCTTTTCATATCTTTGGTCGGCAGTCATGCAGTGTATTCCTTCTTCTCTTTCTATTCTGTGCATAAGAGATTTTTCAAGGTGAAAAATAGCCAGCTTACAGAAATTGAAAGATTCTCCGAACATCTCATAAGCTTTGTGCTTTTTCATTCGCCACACCTTACAGTTTGTATTGGCTTTGATACTGTAACAGGCTTTGTGCTCCGGATTATGCAGGAAAAAAGGGTTTATGAATGCCCTGTCATCTATAAATCGTGTATTAACAAAGCCACCCTTAGAGTCAGGGAAGCAGATGTTCAGGATTCCTTCTTCCAAATAGTAGAAATGCTCAACCAATTCATCTTTGGTAATCAGATAATGTCCCTTTTTCAAATGAAAAGGTTCAAAATTTTCCTCAAAATAGATTTTTTCTTCTTGCGTAAAACGGATGTGTTCTTGAAGTTCCATCTTCTCGATGGTTTCTTCAATGAGTTTAGTTATTTGTCTAGGTGCCATAAATATATATAAAGGCACGGTTCCGCCGTGCCAAACGAGGGAGTGGTGTCGCCCTTATAAAGCACTGCTTCCCCGCGCCGTATTATTCGGTACGGGTTCGCAGCTGCTTTATAGTTTAACTTCTGACACCACTCTTCCGTTTGGCAGCTGTACGTATGTAAAAAACGGATTTCCACTTTTACATAGAAATCCGTTGCAAAGTTATTAAAAAATATTCATTTATTGCCTAAAATGGCCTAATATCTGCCATATTAACAATACAATTTTCTTTTGGTGGCATCTTCAAAACGTGGATATATATATTTCTATATATCTCGTTTTTTAATTCCATATCAACATCGCTGTATGCCCACTCAGTAAATTCCTCATTGAAGCTTCCGCTGCCGAATATGAAACAATCTCTATATTTATAGGTCTCATATACCTGTACGCCTTTTTTTCTTAAGAAGGCATCTTTGAGCCCTTCATAATATTTTGCGGTAATTATTGCTTTTGCTTTTTCATCAAAATATTTGAGGGTTTCCTCTGAAAATCTGAATTTTACGCTATAGGCCCACTTTTCATTTTCCTTTTTTACAAACTCGTATTCAAATTTTGTTTGTGTCAGATTCTTGTTTATTGCATTTAATGTTGCAATCACTTTTTTCTTGCGGTCATGGTTGTTTGCTATGTTTATATCGAAGTGCTTGGCCAATTCATCTACTGTCAATGTAAACTCTGGTTCCTGACCTTGTTGTATCTTATGTTTTATAAGTAAAATCATTTTGGACAAATTCAGATAGAATTTCCTGTATGCCCTTTTGTTTGGCAGACATCTATAGTCCTTAAGGTCTATCAGATTATATCCGGTGAACATCATATTCTTCAAATCTTTACTAAGATTTACCTTATACAATCGCTTCGTCCTTTTCTTTGTCCCAAAATTGTCCTTGATGTCGAAGCTTTCTAAAATAGGGATAAATTTGAATTTAGTTACTCCATTTACAGTATAGCCAACACTGAGTGTATTCTTACCTAAACTGAATAAGGCAGACTCAAAAAATGTCTCTATAGGATGTTCTATCTGTTCACCCTCATATTCAGTTTTATAAATAGGCGTTAACTGGCCAAATGTTTTTGCTTTCTGTTCTTCGGTCAACTTGCGCTGGAGTTTTGTCCTGTCATACCCCATAACCGTGCAGAAGTCTTCAATTGAAAACCACATGTCGCCGAACAGATCCTTCATTTGCGTGTTAGCGGCAAAAATTATGATATCATGCATGATTGTTCCTCCTGATTCAATTAATAAATCAAGATTAGCACCATTATTGGGTTCGCTTAGTGTTCGTGGTACCCTGCTGAGTTCTTTGTATTGTTCTGTTTCAACCATAATTTTACCGTTTGTTTGCAAATATAGCGATTTTCTATTCATTTAGTGTATTATTTATACACTAAATAGCTAATAATGAAATAAATCATTCGTCCAGATGTGTAAAAGTGTCCCAGTTGCTCTTTTCTATTCGTACAATAAAAATTATGCCACAAAAGGGGCAGTTACAAAAATTAACATAAAGTTTTTACCTGGCTTTTATTCAAAGTATTTCCATTAGTTGTGTAAAACCGTCCTAAAACGATGGTTTTATGCCTTCCCAGATGTGTAAAAGTGTCCTGATTACTTCTCTCAGATGTGTAAAAGTGTCCTGATTACTTCTCTCAGATGTGTAAAAGTGTCCCAGTTGCTTCTCTCAGATGTGTAAAAGTGTCCCAGTTGCTTCTCCCAGATGTGTAAAAGTGTCCCGGCTTTGAAGCCAGTTGTGTAAAAGTGTCCCATTCTTAGTTTTGCGTTTATTCCCCGAAAGCCTTTCCCCAAGCGGTATCTACGGTTTTTCTGTTTTTGCCAGATGTGTAAAAGTGTCCCACAAATTCATAATACCCTAAAAACCTAAATAAAGAAATGCTTCGACTTGTGTAAACATACTTTCGGAAAAATATTATCGGGTTAAATGCTAAATTATTTACATATATTAACTATTCTGCTTTGGCGATACAAAAATTAGGGGCACTTTCCCGCAGTTGTGTAAAAGTGTCCCACTTACCCCAGATTTCACTAATAGTTGTGCAAAAGCGTCCGGGTTATATAATCATCAGTTTATGCTACCTCATATGTTCATCTATGACATGTGCGGTTATGTTTAAGTTAAAAAAAACGGGTAAAACAGGATTCTTATACTCCTGCTTTACCCATTACCTGGCTTTTGATTCTGTAACAGATTCAAAATACTATAAACTCATATATTTCTTTACTGCTGCTTGAATTTCTTTATTGTATTTTTCAAATGCAATTTCCAGAATATTAGTTGCCAATACGTGCATACTTACATCAGATACATTGGCAAGTCTTTTCAGTTTGGCATGTGTTTCTTTTGATATGCGGATCATCTCCACTTCTTTTATTTTCCTTTCCTGGAATAATAAACTGTACTCTTCCTTTCGATTGCAAGACTTGTTCTTTTCCTTATCCTCCTGTTCGTCCTTGTTCTTTTTTTCCGAAAGTACGTTTTCTTCAGGTTTGATAACTTCTTTTACTTCCTGTGGTTGCTCTTCGCCATTCTGTTTTGTCTGCTCTGCTTCCACAGTTATTGTAGGAGCCACGTTTTCTGTTTCCTTTATTTCCTTTTCCATCTTGGATGCATTAGCCAAGAGCTTGCTCATGCCGATTGAAGTTGTTTTGTTTCCCATGTTACTCCTCCTCTATATGTTTGCTGATTAATTCTATAACTTCCTCACAAAACTGGTCACACGGATGATGGTAATTACTGCTCAACGTTGACAAGTTCCTCTGATAATCTACTCTTGAATCTTTTATAAAGCTTTCCATGAGCTGGAAAGGAAGGTTTTCCTTTTTACTGACTAACTCTTTGAACTCAATGACATTCGTCATTACCCTATTCATTACACCTCTTACAGTTGTCTTTAAGCCATTTTCTTTTCTTGCCTTTATTATATTTTTATACACATTATCGTAGAAATATAGTGTTGCGCTTAAATCCGTATTGTTTGGTTCAAAAGGCATGATTACGATGTCTATGAAATGTAAAGCCTCTATAACGCCGTTTTGTTTCAGGTTGCCTGGGAAGTCTACTAATATGACATCAAAACTTTGCTTCAGCATATCAAGCTGATTGATAAACTCTGAAGAAGATATATTCATTACTTCATATTCTTCCTTCAGGTTATTGCTTTCATCACTTTCTGACTGACGTAGCCTTCCCATTGTATTCTGCATGTCGTCTATATCTACAACCCCAATATTAATGCCATCCTCGCCCATTGAGTGTACGTAACCGGCAAATAACGCAGTAAGGGTTGACTTTCCTACCCCACCTTTGGGGTTCTCAAAAGCTAAAGTAATACCAGGTAATTTTTTTCCCATATGCTATTAAATTATGTTCTTTTGCAAATATATACTTTATAAATTACTTATGCAAGAAATCACATTATTTATTACTTGAAAAAGTAAGATATTTATTCCTAACGTAAGATATTAATAAATAACATATATACTATATTAAGATATTTATAACATAAGAAAATATGTTATAAAGTAAGTAAGTAATAATGTTACAATGTTACAATATTACATTGTTACTAATGATACAAAGTAATGATGTAACTAATAAACGTATGTAATATTGTATATATGTAACATATGTTATTCTGTTATATATTTACGTTTGTTGCATAATTACTTATTTTGTCCTTGATTTTTTAATCCAGATTAATTAAATCAATAAAATCCCCGGGGTTTATTGCTTATCATAATTATCTTGATTACTTTAGTACACGCAAGGTATGTTTTTGTACGTACAAAAACACCTTGCATCAACCGAGTTGATGTTTATAACTCACTTTGTTCATTATAATAATATAATTTCATGAATGAGAAAAGAACAGCTCGTTTAGAGTTAAGACTAACTTTTGAGGAGAAGGAAAAGTTGAGTAAAATGGCTCAAGAAAGAGGTAAAACTATTGCTCAAATTATAAGAGAATTAGTTATTAATGATAAATTAGTTACTAAAACTGATATTCAAACCGTTATAGAATTAAAGAGAATAGGGAACAATATCAATCAGATAGCGAAACAAATTAATCTGATTCCTCATGAAGATAATATTAAACTTTATCTTCAAGAACTACACGATATTTTAAATATGCTATCAGTAATAACAAAAAAACTTGTTTGATATGATTGCTAAAATTGAACCGGCTTTTTCATCCATGTCAACATTAAGCAGAAAAATAGATTATCAGTTGGAGAAGATTTCTTCTGGTGAAGCAAAAGAATTATTTAACTCTACGGGTGATTCTTTATCTTCTTTTTCTGATTATATGTTTCTTTTCTCTTCGCTTAATGACAGGGTGAAATTACCCTATTCTGAAATCACCTTGAATCTTTCTCCAGGTGAAAGATTGTCTGAGGCTAATTGGATTAATCTCTCTAAGGAATATATGGAGAAGATGGGTTATGGGAACTGTTGTTACTCCATTATTTTAAATAAGGACAAGGAACACTCTCATGTCCATATATTACACAGTCGCATAGATTCAGAAGGTAAATCCGTATCAAATTCTTTGGATTACAAACGCTCTGAAAAGTTAGCACGGGAACTTGAAAAGAAATATAATCTTGTCAGCCTTAAAGCAAACGAAAGAACTAAAGAACGATTATCCTCAATATCCGGACAGCGCTACTATTTTGATAATGCTTTGAAGAAAGCACTCAGAAATTATTCTGTTAAAGAAAGGGTGATGCAGATTTTATCTTCTTCAGGTGCAGCAGAACTGCTTGGCGACAGATTACAAAAATCAAAGCTGAGCAATGAAGAATGGATGTCAGTTCTTGGCAATCATGAATATGATTCAATTCTTTCTATCCTTAAAAAAGGTGGCTTCCTGAAATCCTTATATAAGGATGATCTTTTATCCAGACTTGATAAAGCTTTTGCTTCAAGTACCACCTTTCAGGAGTTCAGAGCCAATTTGCAGAAGGAAGGAGTGTATATGCGTCTTACAAGTAAGAAAGACAAGTCCTATTATGTTTATGGCCTGTCCGAGGATTCATTTTATATTAAGGATACATCCTTGCCTCAGAAATTCAGATATGGATATATGAACTTTGATGCAAAGTCAATGTCATACGATGAACAGATACATTACCTGTTCAATAAGCTGAATCTGATACTGGATAAATCAGATTCTTATGATGAATTTAAGCGTTTATTGAAAGAATCTGGTATCGGTATAAAGGAACATGTGAATAGTAAAGGCATATATGGACTTACTTATTCTGTCATGGATACAGATATTCCATTTGAATTTAAGGCATCCGATATATCTCGCAAATTTACCTATGCTAATATTCAGAGTCATTTCTCCAATGAACCGTTGTTGCATGACAACACGATTCACAGAGTAGGGGAGTGGCGAGAGTCTTTAGAACGCGATAATGAGTATATGTCACATTCTGCTCTTCCTTTTATACCGGATATTGATATTACCGGCGGTAGCAGGAAAAATAGAGAAGATGATCTTCCTCCTTTGAAACGGAAAAAGAAACATAAAAATAATGATTTGTCACTTTAAAAATATCAAATATGAATTTCCAGTCGCTTTTCAAAGAATATACTCCAGTAGAGTATGGTGATTTTTTTCGCCTTTATAGAATCAACAATAGGGGTTATGTCATTTACTGTAATGAAAATAACGTAATTTGCTGTATGGAATTATACGGTTTTACGGATATTTCGGTTATTATGCTGGCTGAATTACTGAAGGTTAATTTAGAAGAAATGGAAGATTGCGAAGAGTTTTCCTTGCCTGTTCATTGCAGCAGACAACAAATAATAGATTATTTGTTTGATGTTTCGTCAAAAGAAACAAATGTGAAACTAAAGCATGTATCTGGACTGCATGGCTATTTGCTCAAATCTATACATCAGGATAAATCAGGGCTTGATGCCTATCGTAACCTTTTTCAATTTGATCCTGTTAAGGGAACTACAAGACTTTTATTTGACGATAATCAGTGCCTGGCTTCAATACGCACAGATAAGTCTGGTTCTGTATATATCTGCTGGAATCCTATCTTGTTCTTTGGTTTGGATAAATCCGGTGATCCAGACTCAACAGGGTATTTACTTGCTTCATCTTCAACTTTGCTGATTGATTATGTTTTGTCCAAAATATCTTGTGATAGAGATATAATAGTAATGGCTGGTAGCAATTATTTAGAGGCTCTGCTTTTTATTTCTTCTTTCGTTACATCACAAGATCTTTCTTATAAATTATCTGTTTGTTATGATGATATGAATGTGACCATTCAGTTCTTGAACTGGCCTACTCCTCAAAAGATTATTAATTTTATCTCTCAGCTTAATAAGCATATCCCTAACGGTTATGAAAAGCTTTCGTGTGTTATGGTAAATAAGAAAATATATTTGCAGGTTCCTGCTATCCGTTCTTATTTAAAACCGTTGCTTTACTTATACTATGATTTGTTGTGTGATGGCTCTTTAAAATTGTCATTATTGAAATCTGATGCTTCCTAATTATTATCTTTGTGCCCATTTTAATGCATTTATTATAAACCTTTATAAATAGCTATATGACAAAATCTGAATTGGTTAAACAAATATCTTATTCTACTGGCATTGATTACGCAACAGCATTAACAGTAGTAGAGGCATTCATGTCTGAAGTAAAATCTTCATTGGCAAATCAGGAACCTGTCTTTTTAAGAGGCTTCGGCAGCTTTATCCTGAAGCATAGGGCAGAGAAAACCGCTCGCAATATTTCCAGAAACACTACATTAATTGTGCCGGAACATGATATACCAGCTTTCAAACCTGCCAAAGAGTTTGTTGCTTCTATAAGTAAATTGAAAAATATTTAATAGGGACGGTTTTACACAACTATCCATTTATCTGTATCACAACTATCTGTAGAGGGTGTATGATTAGGATAAAATTACACAACTAAATTATTCTATGTTATTTTTGAATTTGTAACATAATCAAAATATGAAAGATCAACTTGCTTTATTACGAAAATGCGTCGTAAATCAAATACCGGCAACTGTATTTCAAGGTGACGATACCTGTACGGTAGAAGTTCTGCAGGCAGCCATTGAAATCTACAGAAGGCATGGCGCTTCTCGCGAGTTTCTGTATGACTTCCAGAATGTAATTGAAGATGTTAAGGCTTATCAGAGACAGAATCCCCACAGATTAAAACTGGCTGATATGACTGAGGTTGAGAAAGAACTTCTTCGTAAAGAAATGCTGGAGAAAGGATTACTGGGATGAGCGTAAAACTTACCATGTACTCTGCCGACCTGAGCAGCGAACTGCCATTGCCGTTTGCAGATCAGGGTGTGAGAGCTGGATTTCCTTCTCCGGCTCAGGACTACATGACTGACAGCATAGACCTGAACCGGGAACTCATACGCCATCCGGCTACTACCTTCTATGCCCGTGCTTCCGGAGATTCCATGAAGGGCTGCGGTATAGATGACGGCGACCTGCTGGTCATAGACAAGGCCCTGGAACCTCAGGACGGTGACATCGTTGTGGCTTTCATCGATGGAGAGTTCACGCTGAAGACTGTGCGCTTTGACGATAATGAGAAATGTATCTGGCTCGTTCCGGCCAACGAGGAATATTCACCCATAAAGATTACTGAAGAGAACAACTTCCTGATATGGGGAGTTCTTACCTACAACATAAAAAGACAGCTTAGAAAAGGCAGATGATAGCCCTTGTTGATTGCAATAACTTCTACTGCTCATGCGAGCGCGTGTTCAATCCGCTGCTCCGTGACAAACCTGTCGTTGTCCTTTCGAACAATGACGGCTGTGTCGTGGCCAGAAGTAATGAAGTTAAGGCGATGGGCATCAAGATGGGTACACCTCTCTATCAGATCCGTGACATCTTGGAGGCAAACAATGTGGCTGTTTTCAGTTCCAACTACAATCTGTATGGTGACATGAGCCGCCGGGTAATGATGCTGCTGTCCGAGTTCACACCCGAACTGACACAATATTCTATAGATGAAGCGTTCCTGGATCTCTCCGGTTTCGGAGAAGGGGAGAAGCTGGTTTCCTACGGCCGGAAGATTGTAAAGACCATCGGCAAGGGTACAGGCATCCCTGTTACAATGGGCATTGCACCGACAAAGACTCTGGCGAAGGTGGCAAGCCGCTACGGAAAGAAATACAAGGGATATCAGGGTGTATGCATGATTGATTCTGAGGAAAAGCGTATCAAGGCTCTGCAAGGCTTCGAAATTGGCGATGTTTGGGGGATCGGCCATCGGAGCTTGGATAAGCTTCGCTATTACGGTATAAATACCGCCTTAGATTTCACTCAGAAAAGCGAGAGTTTTGTGCGAAAATTGCTTACAATAACCGGTGTACGTACTTGGAAGGAGCTTCGCGGTGAATCTTGTATCGATGTCGAGGAACTGCCGCAGAAGAAGAGTATCTGTACCAGCCGAAGTTTCCCTGACTCCGGTCTGTCCGAACTCTCCAGCTTAGAGGAAGCTGTAGCCAACTTTTCTTCCGAATGTGTGCGCAAGCTCCGCATGCAGCACAGCTGCTGCACGGAAATAACTGTCTTCGCCTATACCAGCCGTTTCCGTCTGGATCTTCCGCAGCACTGTATCAACCGCACTATCCACCTGCAGGTACCGACCAACGACCTTCAGGAACTTGTGAGCACTGCAGTCCGGGCACTTCGCATGGATTTCCGCAAAGAGGGCGGTTACCAGTACAAGAAAGCCGGTGTCATTGTCTGGAACATAGTTCCTGATTCTGCCATCCAGACAAACCTTTTCGATACCATTGACCGTGAGAAGCAGTCACGTCTGGCCGCTGCCATAGATGCCATCAACCGCAAGAACGGCCACAATACCATTAAGGTAGCTGTCCAGGGTACCACAGACAAGTCGTGGCACCTCAAATGCGAACACATAAGCAAACAGTACACCACCAACCTTGATGATGTCATTATCGTAAAGTAAACTTTTTAATCAATGCACTCTGTTTAATATTATAAATTGCTGAATATTAGAACTTACTTATTTATTGCCTAAAGATTTGTCATGTGTTTCTATTTTCATTTATAAACACTATATTTGTAATATTAGCTGCTTAGAATTATAATCAAGTGCAGAAAATTTGAATTAATATAGAACTATTAATTTAAGTATTATGAAAACAAAAAGGTTTATCGGAAAGCTTATGCTATTCCTGCTTTCATTTACATTCATCAGTTGTAAAACTTATAAGAATAGTGAGGCTAATTCAATTGGTATAATAGGCAGTGCAGACGGACCTACAGCTATTTATATAAAAGTCAATGCTAATTTTCTTATTCAGAAGAGTTTAGATATAATACAGAACTTATGCCTTTTAGCTAAAGATTCAACATATATAAATTATTCTACAAACAATACAGAAATTATAAAGGTCATTGATAATTTATCTTCTTGTGATCTTAATTCTAATTATACGCTCTTTAAGGTTGAAGATCTACGTCCTTTCATAAGTGCATTCCTGGGTGATAGCATAACCAATGATAATATTACTGAAAGGATATATAAGAGCATACCTATGAGGATAAATTCTTATTCTGGTTCTCTTAAGTTAGCGGCTACCTCTTTACTTTCTTGTGATGATGTTTTCCACTATGATAAATTAAAAGCCCCCTGCTTGTTTATTTATAGCTTTGATAAATTCTGCTGTATGGTTTTATTTATGCCTCAAAACGAAAGTATTGTACAATCTTATGCGAATTTTATAATAAATCCTATGCTTATAAATTTGCAAACAGAAGCACAGATAAAAGATTTCTTTAGTAAAGTATTGGATGTTCAAGGGTTAGATATTGAAATTGTAAAATGATATAGTTATCATTTAGATTCATACAGAAAAAAGGATGGTTCCTTATTACGGTCGCTAATTTTATAAAGTTTTTTCTTGTACTTAAATTAAAAAGAGAGGAATTTCTTATCGGTCTTCGTAGACTAAAAGGTTCCTCTCTTTTCATCTTATAAATTGTATTTAGACATCTTTTATCTTCACAGACATAAGAAGTCTTTTGGCATTTAAAGGCATTAAGTCCTTTCCACAAATGTAAATATATTACGTTAGAATTCAAATTTATTTATTGATTATCTTTCCTTTTAAGACTGTATTTGTTATAATATTTGTTCTATTTCAGTCTTTATTCTCCGTATGTTTTTTATTTGTCATACTTTTTCTGTCGATTTTTAGATATTCATCTTACTATTTAATATCACTTCAATTATTGTTATTTGACCTCTATGACATGTTTCATTCCTAACAGCTGATTCTTGATATATCGTGAGCCTGAACTTAGAACTAAAGCCCTATTATAATCAAGAGGGCATAGGATATCAAGCACACCCGAGAAGGATTGTTTAAAAGGAATACTGTCTTTATCCTACATCACAAATATAGGTATTATTAAAAAATAAAACAAGCCCTCATTTGAGGGCTTGCATGACACTTTTAACCTCACGGTTATCTTGCATCATTAGAGCTATTTCATTTAACTGTTCAAGTCAAAACAGTTTTATATTGTCTTGCTCAAATATACGGATAATTTGTATTGTTTGTACTTTGTCCTATTCTGTTTTAGAACATGCATATTAAATAATAAGAGCATCCATTTATGGATGCTCTTAAGAGTTATCTTTTGAAAAACTCGGACCTCACGGCCAGAAAAAAGATTGCTGTTTCTTTTATGCCTAAAATCCGCAACTATCATCCAATACACGATTAAGGGTAGATTTATGAGTCGTTAGTAGCAGCTTTCAGTAAAAAGCAACAGCACAACATCAATATGTAGCCACCATCCCCTTACCCCACGATGCGACTTGAGGTAATACGCAGATTCAAACCGGAAAGAAAGGATTCTTATCCGAATTCTGTTTTGAAGGGTTTTGCATAAGCTCGGTTCTCTGTGTAGATATTCAGCACGTATTGCCTTGCAGTCATGATCCACTTGGCAGGTACGGAGATGAATCTGAAGACAAAAGCCTTTATGCGACTCGTTTTCTTGAGCCCAAAAGCCTTGGTGTCAAGCCTGCTCATGATGGTCTTGTAGAAATTGTGTATCAATGCAGTAAGCAGAAGAAAGACAGTATTCTCCGCCATGAATGACTTGGGGAGCCTGTTCCAGCCGAATCCGTTGTTCATATCATCGAATATACGCTCTTTGCCCCCACGCTTGTTGTAAAATTCGACGATGTCTCTTGTTGATGAGTCATAATCGTTGGTAAGAATGCATCTGTAGGTGTATTCACCTTCCCACAAGTCAAGCTCTCCATCCATGCGCTTTTGTCTCTGAATGACAAGACGATAGCACTTGCCTTCCCATTTCTCAACAAGAATGGAATTGAGTTCAAACTGGATGCCGTTGATTTCCTCCGTCTTCCATCCCCTCAGTGAAAACAAGTCATCGTAGAGCGAACTGCATCTGTTGGCGCGGATGTAGAAGTGCGTGCAATGCTTCTCTATCTCACTGACAATTTCCTTCGAGCACGAACCACAGTCGGCTCTGAAGCGATTCACACGGATGCTGTTGGCTTCCAGTAGGGCAAAGAATCTCTTGTGGGTCTCAGCCTGATAAAAGCGCACATTTGTGTTGCCATCGCTGTTCTCGACATAGACAATCATGTCACCGATGACATATACGCCAGGTCTGTAGCCGAGGAACTTCTTGTATGTCGGTTTTGCATCATACTTCTCTGTTTCAAGGAACTGATGGTCGAAATCAACATCGTAGGTTTCCACCTCATTCAGTTCACCAGTGGAAACCAAGGCTTTTATAAGCAAGGCGTTGAGCTTGTCTGCCGTATTGAAATCATAGGTCTTGCCCTTATCGGAAGTATATGAGATGTTTTCCTGTGTCAGTTCCTTGATGGCTCTGAGGATGGTATCAGAGCTGCATGTGCGCAAGGTCGGATGATACGAGAGATGACGCATCAGATGCGATGTTACATTTTCCACGCATGAACCGCCACAGAAGTACACGCTCATCAGAGAACGAATAATTTCGCTGTACTGATATCCGATGATACTGCTGCATCTCTGACCAAGTGTCTGGTCGATAATAGGTGAAAGCATGGAGTCAAATTGCTCCATGATTGAAAAAATTCCTCCAAAAGGTGTGAGTTTTTCAGATTTTATTTGTACCTTTGCCATGTCTTGTTACGATTTACGCTTGTTTTGATTTGCAACACTAAGATAAGTGAAAATTCTGACATGGCAAAATCCTGAGCAACTTTTTGTTGCTCAGGAACTTATAAATAAAGTTAAATTATAGTGTTGCGGAATTAAGGAACAAAAAACAAATCATGTCGAGCATTCGTTGTTCAATAGCACGTATTTTTAGAATCCGTGCATAGTCTATACTGGGAATCCTAATCTCAGTTTTCTTATCACCTTCAACTCTTTTTGAGGGGAAAATTTCTATTATAATTTATTCATGAGGTTTATGATGCAGATGCTATATCTGTATCCGTAACCCATTATAAGAAAACAAGTATGGACTTTAATAAAGCTCGATTATTATATCTTATCGTATTTTTCCTGTATTCCGGCCTAAGTGTGTCCGGACAATCGACTCATGTTTCAGGAAGAGTACTTCAACAAAATACGCAAACACCTGTTGAGTTTGCTAATGTCGTTCTATTCAAACAAGATTCAGTCTTTTTGAAAGGAACAACGACAGACACTATCGGAAGATTTGAATTTGAAAATCTTCCCACAGATAATTATGTGCTGTCAGTATCCTGTTTAGGATTTGAAACAAAGCGGATTTTGATACAGAATCTGACGGAATCAGCACAAATAGATGTGTATTTGAATGAAAATGTTTTGTTACTTGGGGAAGTGGTGATTTCTGCTTCTTCCACAATAAACAAGATTAACCAACGGATTGTGTTCCCGACAAAATTGCAAATCAGCCATTCTGCCAACGGAATGCAATTGCTGAATACAATGATGCTTCCCGGCTTGAACATCAATCCGATGCTGAATACGATTTCATCATCCGACGGCGGGAAAGTCATTTTGCAGATTAACGGCGTAAATACCACGCCGGAAGAAATTCAGACCTTGCAACCCCGCCAAATCAAGCGGATAGAATATTCGGATTATGCAGGTATCCGATACGGACATGCTTCCAAAGTTATCAACTACGTGGTAGTAAGGGATGATAAAGGCGGTGTTGTTGGTGTGGATTTGATGAACTCGCTGAATATCCTTGCAGGGGGCGATGTTTTCTTTGCCAAATTCAACAAAGGAAAATCGGAATATGCTTTGAACTACACCGCAGCGTTTCAACGCATCAACACGAATAACAGAAATCGCACAGGTAGTTATCAGTTTGAAAATTCATCCCCTATATTGAGGGAAGAAATCAGTGCCGGAGGTGATTATTCGTACCAAATGCATGATTTTTCGCTGACATACAACTATCAGCAGAGCGATTCGGCTTTTTTCAATGCCAAGTTGAAATATAATCTGAGCAATCAGCCTCACAACGATTTCAACAGTTTTCTAAAAGAGAATGGCACGGACAAAGGGTTGATTTTTGACGGAAGTCAGCAAAAAATTAATGTTCCTACCATCGACTTGTATTACCAGTATGGTTTACCCAAAAATCAGAAAATATATGCTAATGTGGTGGGGAGTTATGCGAACGCAGCATCTTCGCGGAATTACTGCGAATACAACGATGTTGATACTCTTTTCAGCGAACGTTCGGAACTGTTTTCCGATAAATATTCACTGATTGCCGAAGGCATATACGAAAAAGGATTTGCCCATGGAAATTTGAAATTCGGGATAAAACATATTCAGTCGTTTACAGAGCAGACAATTAATCAGGGCGAGGAATTCAAATCGGATTTGAATCAGGCGGAATCGTCGGTTTTTGCAGAGTGGTTTTATAGTAAGGGCAAATTCAGCTATAGCTTGGGACTTCGCCTGAATCGCCTGCATTTTTCCAATGTATCTGTTACCAAAAGCTATTACCATTTCTTACCCAAAGCGATGGTTGGCTATCGGTTCAGTGATAATTCTTTTATCCGGTATGATGCGGAGATGAGTCAAACGAATCCAACCCTGATGGAGTTGGCCGACACGGAAATCCGTCTTGACTCGTATCTTGCCGAGAAAGGGAATCTGTTGCTTCAACCGTACCTGAATCTGAATAATAATTTATATTACGAAAACAGAAAAGGGTTGTTCGCTTTCAATGCAAGCCTGCATCATCACTACAAACACAATCCTATCATGGAATCGAAAAGAGAACATGGAAATGTGTTCCTGACAATGCCCGAAAACATGAAAGATTGGAATAAGTATAATGCGGAGATAACATTGAAAGTAGGGATGATAAAAAACTTCCTGCAATTTTCGGTTACAGGAGGCTTCAACCACTTTGACAGTCGTGGGAACAACTATTCCCATACCCATTCTAATTTTTATTACAGGGCAGATGTTTTGGCAATGTATAAGAAATGGATGCTGATAGGCCAGCTACAGCCTTTTGACGAAAGGTTATACGGCGAAACCGTCATAAAGGATGGTAATTATCACTACTTGGCTATCCGGTACAATGCGACTAATTTTTCTTTTGGCATAGGTGCGTTCAATCCGTTTAAGAATGTTTCCCGAACCATTATGGAAAACAAAAATGCACAAGCGCCTTTCCGAAGAGAAAGTTTTAGCGATGCATCCCGAATTCTCGTTGCCACGCTCACTTGGAATTTTAATTTCGGAAAAACTCATCTTGTCGGTACTAAATCGCTGAATAATCAGGATACCGACTACGGAATCAAAGGAAGTTATAAGTAAGATTAGGTGTTGATTTCAACAAATTCTGTATTATGTATTTCTGGCAAATCTATCACTAATTATCTTTCAGCGACATGTTGTTGCTTCGCGTTCACTGAATCCTATCGGAATTCAGTGAACGCCTTTGTGTGTCGTCAACTGACGATATCATCCTTTTTTTTACTCAAAATCAATAAAAATGAAAGATAAGATAAAAAACATTGCAGAAAAATTAGAACATCAAATCAGGATGCATGAACTCGATTTAAATGACAGGATTAAAGATATTCCTCAAATAATATTGCTGTTGGAACAGGGGTTCTCGGAATTGAAAGAAATAGTTTCGTTTTATAAGTTCAAAAGTGAAATGGATGAAATATTCTTTTTCAAGATAATAAAACCCAAGTTTTTTAGTAAACTAATCTATTACAGGAAAGTGTATAACATCGAAATGATGCGCCCCAACGGACAAGATTGTGTGCTGAAAAATTATTTCATCAATGAACTGAATCAGTTAGAGAATTTCTACAATAAGAACATTGATTTCTATAAATACTACCGTTCGGGAAGTACGCATTTGGATAAGTACTTTTTTCTGAGAGGAAAACAAGATATTCAAATGACAATGGAAACATTTTATTTTGAAAGAGACCCTAATTTTTCTACGATTTGCGATTTTAAAGTTGCAAAAATAGTAGCAAACGAAATGTTGCGAATTTATCTGAATCCTAAAATCCGCAACTATCATCCAATACACGATTAAGGGTAGATTTATGAGTCGTTAGTAGCAGCTTTCAGTAAAAAGCAACAGCACAACATCAATATGTAGCCACCATCCCCTTACCCCACGATGCGACTTGAGGTAATACGCAGATTCAAACCGGAAAGAAAGGATTCTTATCCGAATTCTGTTTTGAAGGGTTTTGCATAAGCTCGGTTCTCTGTGTAGATATTCAGCACGTATTGCCTTGCAGTCATGATCCACTTGGCAGGTACGGAGATGAATCTGAAGACAAAAGCCTTTATGCGACTCGTTTTCTTGAGCCCAAAAGCCTTGGTGTCAAGCCTGCTCATGATGGTCTTGTAGAAATTGTGTATCAATGCAGTAAGCAGAAGAAAGACAGTATTCTCCGCCATGAATGACTTGGGGAGCCTGCTCCAACCGAATCCGTTGTTCATGTCGTCAAAGATACGTTCCTTGCCGCCACGCAGATTGTAGAATTCAACAATGTCCCTTGTCGATGACTTGTAATCGTTGGTCAGAATACAACGGTAAGTGTATTCGCCTTCCCACAGGTCAAGGTCGCCACTGTTGCGTCTTTGTCTCTGGATGACAAGACGATAGCACTTGCCTTCCCATTTCTCAACGAGAATGGAATTGAGTTCGAACTGGATGCCGTTAATCTCCTCCGTCTTCCATCCTCTCAGAGCAAAGATGTCATTGTAGAGCGAACTGCATCGGTTGGCACGGATGTAGAAATGTTTGCAATGCTTCTCTATCTCACTGACGATTTCCTTCGAGCAGGAACCGCAGTCTGCCCTGAAGCGATTTACACGGATGTTCTGGGATTCCAGAAGAGCGAAGAATCTCTTATGGGTGTCTGCCTGATGAAAACGCACATTCGTGTTACCATCGCTGTTCTCGATATAGACTATCTTGTCACCGATAACATATACGCCAGGCCTGTAGCCGAGGAACTTTTTGTAGGTCGGTTTTGCATCATACTTCTCCGTTTCAAGGAACTGATGGTCAAAGTCAACATCGTATTCCTCAATTTCCTTCAACTCGCCTGTAGAAACCAAAGCGTTTATAAGCAATGTGTTGAGTTTGTCTGCAGTATTGAAATCATAGGTCTTGCCTTGGTCGGAAGTATAGGAGATGTTTTCCTGTGTCAGTTCCTTGATGGCTCTGAGGATGGTATCAGAGCTGCATGTACGAAGGGTAGGATGATACGAGAGATGGCGCATCAGTTGTGACGTTACATCTTCCACGCATGAGCCGCCACAGAAATAAACGCTCATCAGCGAACGGACTATCTCGCTGAACTGATATCCGAAGATACTGCTGCATCTCTGACCCAGTGTTGAGTCGATAACGGGTGAAAGCATGGAGTCAAATTTCTCCATGATTGAAAAAATTCCTCCAAAAGGTGTGAGTTTTTCGAATTTTATTTGCACCCTTGCAGCGCCTTGTTACGATTTTCGCTTGTTTTCTAATTGCAACACTAAGATAAGTGAAAAATCTGACATGGCAAAATCCTGAGCAACTTTTTGTTGCTCAGGAACTTATAAATAAAGTTAAATCAAAGTGTTGCGGAATTAAGGTTATGTTCTTTATTCTGATACAAATATATGTGATAGCAATATCCTCCTAAGAGTTTCTGAAAAAAAAATTACAGTATCATCCATATTTCTGCTTTTCCGTCTTCTCTGTAACAAACTATACTATATGCTGGTTCAATAACCTGGTTCTCAAGTTTTCTTCTCATCCGTCTGACTTTATATCTCTTAATTGCCTTTCTTATTATGTTCATAGCCTTTATTTTTTTTGTACAAAAGTAAAGTTATGATACACAAAGTAAAGTTATCCTTATGTTATTGCTTTGTTAATGCTGATTCATCACTTTTATCTTTACTATTTTTCTTTTCATACATATTCTGGTTTACAGCATCAATCATCTCACGGCATCTTCTATATTGTTCCGTGTTTTTTATGTAGATTTCATTACATTCTTCGGCTGCTCTGATCAATCTTAGATTGCCCCGCTCAAACAGGAACCTGTTCCATTCATTGTATTCAAAATATGTATCTGGTATATACTTAATTAAAGACGAATTCAGATTCATACCTTTTCTTGCTTTAAACATGTCTTGTATTATCCACATCTTAAATACTTCAAAATATTCTGTAAACTGGTTTATCTTCATTTCCTGTCTTGATAAGAATGTCTTTACCATGCCTCCTTCTTTTCCTATCCAGTCACCATAGAATATCCCATCATAGCAATATCCTCTTATGTTGTCTTCCTTTTCATTTCCTAGAAAGCACAGATTACTATTCAGTATAAAAAACATCTTCATTATGTCTTTGTCTGACAAGACTTTGCTGTCTTTGTGTATTTTCATAAATCTTTCCTTATACCTTTCGAAGAAATGTTCCGCAAAAATTAAGGTTACATCATCCATTACTGTTCCTGTCCATAATTGTCCTTTATACTTAAATGTCAGCGTTATCATGGCATTTACTATGTCTGATTCCTTTTTGGTTTCCGCATAATATGAAATATACCATTCATTGTGCCTTCGTGTCTTGACATACGTCTCCCATAGCCATGGATATGATGCCCTTTTCTGTACTGTTTTTCTAAATTTTGCCTGAAAGTTCCTCCATCTTCCAACTACCTCACTGTAATCTGATTTGATTTCCCTGAGCAGTTCTTCCTGTGTCATAGTATCAAGTATCATAATATGCTTTTTAATTGGTTATTTTCAAAATGTCTATTTGCTAGGATGCACTTTTGCTCTTATTCTCCGGCTTTTCTGTAAATGATTTTTTATTGAACTTGAGGGTTCAGTCAGGTGAAGAAAATGAATAATGCTGAAACTCTCCAGTTTTACAAAACTAATGCTTTTATTCATTAATTGATACTGTATTCTTACATAATTCTTTCTTGATTACATTAATTGTCAGTTATTGTTTGGCTGCTTAAACTTCTTTTCTTACTTTTATACTACTCAAGGTAGAGGTTCTGGTTATAGCCTGTTGCGGAAGACGTGCATGGCTTAAGGCGGTTAGGGTAACTTAACCGCTTTTTCTTTTCATTTTTTTTCGTTAATAGAAAATTTCTGTATCTTTGTCTCGTTATAAGACACTTTTAGCATCCCAATACTGTCATTTTTTCTTTCATTTCTTCAATCATTGACAGTAAATCAAAGCACATTATAATTTAAGTTTATAGCTGCATCTGCAGCCCGTCTATCGCATCCTCTTCAGGCTGTGATAGATGTTTTCTCATTCATTCACTTTTCATTAATCATTTAATAAATTTCATTATGGAACAGGTATTAATTGGCCAGAATGCCGGCGTTATCTGGCATATTCTTGATGGTAAAAAGAGTGTTGAACTTGCTCACCTTAAAAAGGAATCCAAACTTTCAGATGCAGAGTTTTGGGCTGCTATTGGCTGGTTGTCTAAGGAGAACAAACTTTCCTTCTCTACAGAAAAAGTAGGTAAGAAGATAGTGAAGACATACTCTTTGAAAGACTGATTCATTGTGCGATCATGCTGTAGGCTTGCTTGATTCCTGATGGGATAGGCAAGTCTTTCTTTTTACAATAAATTTTACAACATAATACGTTCAAATTATTTAATTTTGATTTTGTGACATAATCAAAATTTACTATTTTTGTCCCAAACCACATAAATTAGCTTATATGGAAAATAAATTTGAACTAGTTGAAAAATATAATATTGATGTGGATGTCTTTATTGAAGAAAACGGTGTAACTCCTGTTGGAAAACTGCCTGACAACCATCTAACCAAAGAGTTTCTTCGCCTATATTTCACTGGACAGATTACAAAGGTCTGGAAGAGATGGCTTTCTGATATATATTATGCGATGACAACAAAAGGTGAGGAAATCTCGCTCCCTAAAACTAATCTTACAGCCTGGGATATTGAGAAGATTATTAATGACAAGCGTGGTGGTAAAAGAGCAGGTGCGGGCCCCAAGCTAAAGACCGGTTATGTAACGACAACTTTAAGGATTCCTTCTACCCTGAAAGAGAGTTTCAAGTGCTATATCGATATGTACACTCAGTACTACAAAGGTGATGAAGAAAACATTCCATATTTCACAAACGAAGAAGATAGGCTGAACACAATCAGGGATATGATGAGTGTACTAAAATATGAAGAGCATCTGATATATGAACGTAGAAGAAGAGCTGCCGAGGAAGTGGAAAACAAACGTCAGCTCAAACTCTTTGGTGACGAAAATCAATGATATTATAGCTTTTGAATCTGTAACACAATCAAATCAGATTAAGGTATGCCTGGTTGTTCCTTGCATACCTTTTTTTTGTCCTTTGCTTTCTTTTCCCTTCTATCCCTTATAAACATTATTCTTTCTGGAACCTCCAACATTTACTCCAAAAGTTACTCTAAGGATGCCACTTATTGTTGTCTTATAATACTAATATTCAGGTTATCAATACTTTAAATTTTGCCTTCTCCTTTGTCTCTCACCAACATTTTCTACGAAAGTAACTCTAAGCAAATGTAAACTCATATTATCAACATAATCAGATAAGGTGAACTATTGTTCTATACCCCATTCAGGAAGGCTAAAGCCTGTTCGTTCCGGGTATGTTCCCGTTCCAATGAACCTTTTCTTTTGTCCCATACATCTTAGTTGGTATAAATTCTTTTTCAATTGTCTTTCATTGGTCTTTTCTGCTGTCCGCTTCCTCATTCCAGGTCGCAATATCCCCATCTGAGAGCCTTTGTTTTTTGACGGCAAATTTATAAGGGTTAGTGGAAATGAAAGAGTTCCGGCTTACAGCCTTTGCCCTGAAAAAAATAACGATGTTGTCTGCGACTTCCCCAACATTTTTTTCGTTCAAAACTTTTCTAATTCCACTTTTCCTGAAAAGATAATGCCGTAAAAAAAAGGCTCAAACTCAGATGGGGAATGATTCTCAATCTAAAAAAAAAAGTCAGCGGACAAAAGACCAAACCAAGACAAAGGTTTTAAAAAAAAGGTCTAAATCTAGCTGAAGAATAATTCAAGTTTTAACCCTCTAAAGCATACGGATATGAGAAAAGGATTTGAAGTGAACGGCGATTACAGACTGATGGACAGTTCAGAACTTGTGTACATTCTTACAAACAGTGCAGTTATGGTAAATAAGGTACAAGAAAAGGAAGTGGTTTATGGCGAAGAATGCAGCTTTGAGGATGTGTTGGCGAAGATGACACCGGGCAAGCGCAATCTCGTCATGGCAGGTGTGGAACTTTACAAACGCTGCAACTCAAACAAGAACCAAAGACCGGTTATCAGACAGAGTACAGACATTTATGACTATATGCAGCCTGTTTTGGGAGATAATAAGACCGAAGAATGTTGGGCTATCTTCATGAACTCGTCTGCAAGAGTAATCAAGAGAATACGTATTTCTTCCGGTGGGCTGAATACATGCCTGATTGATATAAGGGTACTGCTTAAAGAGGCTATTCTTTGCGAGGCTACATCATTTATCCTTTCACACAATCATCCGAGCGGAAAAACCAAACCGAGTACAGAAGATGATAAGCTGACCGAATCGGCAGCAACGGCAGCAAAGACACTCAATATCCGAATGCTTGACCATGTTATCATCTGCAATGATTCTTATTACAGTTATGCAGATGAAGGCAGAATCTAAGTGAACCGAGTAGTACAACCTTTCAAAAAAGGTTGTACTACTTTTTCAAGAAAAAGTAGCAAAACAATTAAAAGACATACATTATGAAGTGGATTGAAATGATGGTTAAGAAATTGACCGCAAGATATATGAGCCTAAACCGTCAGTTTAAAGTGCAACGGCATACCATTGTGTGCCAGAGCGGTATGGAGGACTATGTTAGTGTAACGATAGACTGTACTGAATCTTTCAGCTTTGACTTTTGGACAAAGGAACTTACCTGTGAGTATGGTAACAGATACTTTGATGATGTATCAAAAGCATTCAGCAAAGTGTACGGAAATATTACCATTATCAATAACTCTAAATGACTGTATTATGGAAAAGAACTATGAAACTTTGCGTATCACATTCAATAAACCTCTTACTGAAATAGATAAGGAGTTCGAAGAAGAAAAGGAAATGTTCGGTGTAGAGAGCTTAAAGGAGTTCATAGACGGATATGAATCTTCAAGGTTCACTCAGATAAGCGAAACGGAAGCTATTATCACTTCTGAATACAACATGAACCATATTGTTGACTGGATAGAGAGGTTTGCCGAAGATATGGTTTTTTCTTAATCTGATTATGTAACATAATCAAAATAGTATTAATCATCAAAATTTACCGATATGAACACAATAACGATACATCCAGCAGAAACATATCTCCGTAACCCCAATAACCCATCTTCACTGTACGTAAAAATCAAAGGTAAGCGCAGACGCCTTTTCATCAACCGTCAGGAAGGAGTGATAGGTATAATCGCAGAGAGGAAGAAAAGGAAAGGCTATAGGTTTTATGATTGGGCATCCATTCAGGCTGTTTATTATCCGACCGGTGAGGATGATAAGGAAACCGTTAGAAAAGAGGTCTTGAAATATAAGAAGCTGGCGAGACTGGCTTCACATACCAACGCCTGGTTAAGACAGATTGCAGATGCAGATCCGGAGAAGTCACTGTATGAAAACCATATCACGACAGGAACCACCATTGACGGAAAATGTATCAGACTGAGCACCATCGAGAAGTATTGCGGCTACATGGTGATGGAGTGTTTCAGGGAAGCCTTCAAAAAGAAGGAGAAGTATTCAAGCTACAGGTTTGACTTTTGCGGATATGACGGCACACTCTGGTGCGAACCCCGTGAGGACGGTGACATGGCAGCAGGCTTTATGAAGGAATACCGAAATACCGGGAACGGCTATTATTATCTGCTTATCAATGACAATACAATGATAGGCTATGACATTGACTGACTCTTTTTCCCTATCCTTTGTCAAGGTATAAAGGATAGGGTATAATAAACAATTATACAACACTTTAATTTGTTATCTTATGAAACCGGAAATAATTATTCAGCAAGGCTTGAAAAGTGCCAATATATTGCTTAAGAATGCACAGCAGAGAGCTGCAGAACTTGACCACCTGAAGGGAGAGCTTGTAATAATCACAGATGCAAACGGCAAGACCTTCAAAGGCTTTTACAGGGATGTTGAGTTCATCATCTTGGATAACAGGATTACCGCCAGATATACTGTCTGCCATATTCTTGAATGTAACGGCTTTATAATGCCATCAGAACATACAGACGAAGTATATGATGCTGTGGATATAAGCAAGACATCCTACAAGAACTACAGATATAAAGTTTAACCCTATAAATCATATTGACATGAAGACAAAACTTTCACCTTATACAATCGCATCAAACTGTACTGACCTTACTGACATCCGTGACGGTATCAATGAAATCCAGGAAGAAATGAAAAGGCTTGTTTCAGAAGGAACAAATGTTCCGTCATTCTTCTACTCCAGGTTGTCAAAACTCCAGACAAAGAGGAAAAAATTTGAACAGAAAAACCAGATTCACATGAATGTGACCATCCGTTTCTTCATAGACGAGGAAACTCTTACAATGGCTGTACGCCATTGCCTGCACTTCCAGATAGAGCCATCTTTTCCGAACGTAAAGAAAGCCATCAGGAATGCAGTCCTGAACAACGGCAAATCCATCATTGATTTCCCTGAATCCTGGGGTGATGACCTTATGGATGTTGAGAATGAGAAGGTAAATGAGGTATTGAGGAAGATACGGACACAGTTTGGTTTCTAGCCCTTTTCTTTCCCTTTGGTGAATCTGTAAACTATTATTCAATAGTAGTTTATTTCCTGCATAAATTATTGTTGGTATATTTGCCAACATGAATAAAATTTCTTACATTTGTGAAGTAACTTTAAGCGTGGGGGCAACACGGTAAATTCTGCATTACTATATGAAAACATTAAAGACATTCGTTCAGGAATCCATCCTGTTCTATCAGGAACACCCTGAATGTTTCAAGCATTCCTATTCTAAGCGTATGGGAGGCACCCAGACAGTAGTCATTGAAGGACTGGGTGAGTATTATTTCGATGACCGGGATTACTATTCCGGAAGGGGCAAAAAGTACAATAACGACTTCATACATGAACATCTGGGCAATATTCAGGTTACGAAAGCTGAATTTGACGAGAGAGTACAAACAAGAGCCAAATCCCTTTATAATATGCAGAAGTCCAGAATTCAGGCTGCACGTGAGTATAGAAAATCCTATAACCAGGCTGCTGAGAAGATTGGCAGAGAACGGCTCGATGAAGGTCTGGAGCTTGTAAAGAGTTTCACTGACAAAACTTATCTTTTCATTGATAATGTCATGCTATACAAAGCCTACAAGTCTGAACATGTTTCCATTGAAATAGTCTCTGACGAATACAGAAACGGATTCAACTGGGATGAATGGTACAGCGCACCTTATGCTGCTGATCTCGGAATGACACCTGACAACAAGAACCTGTTTATCTGTTAGGTGCATTTGAGTACTTCATATTTATAATAAATCAATAACATGAATGCGAGACGATTGCTCGGTAAGCAGATAACTGATTACCGTAATTTGCGAGGCTTGACTTTGCGCCAGCTGGCCGATATGGCTGGCGTAAACTATGCCAATATATGTAAGATTGAGAACGGGAAATATAATGTCAGTGTAGATATTATTGACAGGATATGCTCGGTACTGGGTGTGACACTCAAACTTGATACAGTGAATACTCTTGAAGAATTCCGCGACTACATCAATTCAAGTGATGACTGGGACAGTTCCATGGACAGAATCATTGAGTATAACGGCTGGGTTGATGAAACCGGTGAAGAGTATGGCATTTGCAATGATGGTCTGCAAAGACTCTATTTCTATTCGGATAAAGACGATAAACTGATTGCTGATATAAAAGATATGTAATATGGCTAAACGAGAAATTCCCTTGTTTGTATTTGACAAGAACCGGTGGCATTCACAAGGTGAATGTGATTTCATTATATGTACTGATATTGACAATTCCTTTGTTGCTCGTGTTGATTATGTGACAGAGCCAGAAATGGTATCTGATACAGTTAAGATAGTAAAGGGAACAAATGGAATAAACCTGAAACTTGAAATCAAGCGTATTACCGGCCAGAATCCTTCTCCGGCATCAATACGCACTCTTATGAGGAAAGCATGTGACTACATCTGTGAAAACAGTCTGGTACCTGTTCATTCAGCAGAACCGACCAATGAGGAATGTATCAGCTTCCTCGATGTCCTTATAGATTCAAACCGTCATCACCTTAAGGAAGCCGGCAGCGACTACAATGCCAAGAAAATCGTAGCTACTTCCTTGAATATGCTTCAGGTAATAAGGGATAAAATAAAACAACTTTAATATTGAATAGCATGGCAAGAGACGCACAGAAATATGCAGGTTGCTGGTATTGTGACAATATAATAGACCACCCTGAACAGGTAGGCCTATTACATCTTGGGTTTCCACGATGTTTCGTACTAATTCCTAACAGTGGGGATTTCTACTTCTCCACCTTCGAAGAGTTTCTTCACTACTCACAGATCAACTGGCTGGATCCTTCAGACAAAGAAACACCTGAAGAACAGCGTGAGGTTCTGGAGCTGCTCTGGGACTTTTCCATAGAACAGGAAGAGAAGGAAGAAAGACTTGCATCAGAATGTGAAAATGAATAACTCGATTGAAGTTTAGATTTTTCTCAGATTCTCTTTATTTGTAGATTTAGGTACCCATGGGAAAGGGGTATATCCTTTCCCATGGAGCTTCTTGTTATCTCTTCTCTTTTTCAATCATTCTTTGTAATGTGTCAGATATTTCAGCCTTGAATTTTTCTGCCGGCGTTAGCCCAATTTCATCCAGATAATCTATGGCTCTGTTCAAGAGGAAACCAAGGTCTTTCTTCTTACCTTCGTCTTCCAGTTCATCCATCAGCCCGTAATAGACACATTCAAAAGTAAATTTTCTGATTTCTTCTTTTCTCTCGAAGCTGATTCTACTGAACAGCCTGATGTCTTCTTTATAGTATAAATCGTTACATGGGCACAGGTCGCCAGACTCCAGTATGTAGTATTTACTGGTAGTTATAAATTCCGCTTTGTCTTCCAGACTTTGGGGGAACTCATTTGAATTGCAAATAAGTACCCTGCTGTCTATGTATGTAACTATTGTGTCTGTTGCATAATAAAGCCTGTCTCTAAGTTGTTCTACTATAATTCTTTCCATAATATTATATATTTAAAGATGAATATGTTTTGAGCTAGTTCTCTTCCTTGAAGAATTCGCTTTCTTTTTCCCAAGTCAATGACCTGAAGCGTTCTTGCAGTTCTTTTAACCTTGCTATCAGTTCCTCGTAGGATAATGATTGACCATAAATGAAACTTTCCTGCATCTTCGAATAGTCCTTTTCCAGTTCTTTTCTTGTTGTTTCATCTGGTATGAAATCAATGGTTGATGGTTTATGCAGCTTATAGTCCAGACCACTCCATGCGGTCAGGCTTTGGCGGTGTTTTACAATTTCCTCATACATTCCTGAATCGTTCATCGCTTCTTTGGCGAAATCCCGGTCCATCATCTTTTCTATATCATACATGTGTCTGGTCAGTCTGTCAAGTCTCGTACAGCCACCCGGCCTGTTGAACTCCTCGTGAAGCAGGAACACCTTTTCAAGAAAGGTTCTGCCTGGTATTACTGTCGGGACACTGAACTTGGGATGTGCAAATGACTCTTCCGGATACGCATCCTCTATCATTGACCGCATTTCCACGTTCTCAAACGGTTCGAACATAGACCTGCAGCTTATTTCTATCTTTACCCTTTCTTTTATATAATCTTCCTTGTCCTTAAGACAGGATTCATACTCTACAAAGAATTCGACCGGATCCTTATCGGATTCCTTGACTTCCGGTATGTTAATCTTGAATTTTCCGGCCAGTCCCAGTTCTTCAAGTTTTACATTTAAATCCTTTGAAAGGGTGTTTTCTATAAACTCTTTAGACTTTTTCCTTAATCTGGTTCTGTCCTTTCTGGATAGTTCCTCTCCAAAACCAAGATGTTTCCTGTCTATGGCCAGGTCACAGTCTTCAGAAAACCGTTCTATCAGCCCCCAGCCTTTACTGAGGCTTGTACCTCCCTTAAAAACCAGGTTGTCACTATATTCCAAACTGAACATAGCCTTAAGAACCATGCTGACCCAGAAATCCTTTTCTACAGCATTTTCCTTTATTCCCTTTTCTTCGGCGATATTACTCAATATTGTGAGTTTTTCATCTTCCGGCAGGTTTATCCATATTGTCTTCTCAGTTGTTTCCATATAAAACGGTTTTAAGTTTCTTTCTGATCCATTGCGGTGCTATCCTATAGTCATGGTTTACCTTCTCCTTTTCTTCCGTATCAAGTATCGACTTTATCTTCAAGAGAACTTCATCACTTACCTTATCATCGCCTATCTGTTTGAGGGCGGTCACGACCATCGTGAAAACACGGCTTTGATAGGCAAAGTATCTTGGTGTCCCTTTCTTGAATGTGATTGAGCGGTTGCCTAGTTTTATGGTTCTCGGAGTTCCGTTGGTTATGTACACTGCATTCATTGGCACCTGTGTAGACAAACCCAGTTCATTCAGGGCAGTGAGGCCGGAAGGTATTATCCTTGCATGATCCTTTTCAGCTATTGCATTGGCTATCTGATCAATGCTCGGCTTGCAAATTCCAAACCTGTTCCTGCTCGGATACAGGTATATGCCTTGTGAAAGCCTGATAAGGAACTGTTCTTCCTTCAGCCTTGACAGCACCCTTGTAACAAGCATATCGTTGTTCAAGTCTGCAAAATCAGAAACAGTGTATATTTTGTTCTCTCCGTTCCTGATTATGTGCTCTTTTATGACTTTTGATAGTACCATGGAATCTAATTTTGTCCGAAATTAATGTTTTTTTTCGGACAAAACAAGTTCTTGGCTAATTTTGTCCGAAATTCGTACATTATTTAGGACAATTTATGTGAATTTCTATACTCCAAAGCTGTTGTTTCTAATATATGATATTGTGACAAACCTCTGGTTTATGTTCGTTGATTAGCACACGCTTTCATCAAAGGAGATAAAAAACAGAGTCTAACGGTCTGTTTTCATGAACTTTTCGTTAGATTTGTAGACGACCCAGTTTCAAATCACTTGAATCACAGAAGAGCATACATTATTACTGTCATTCCTGACATCATACTGATATCTGATGTTTTCAGTAATCTATTCGTATGTGACTGTTCTGTTCATCTGTATCAACTTTGAAACAGTATAACGAACCTATAAAATACTCGTTTATGAATAAATTGATTTCAGTACTTTTTTGTACCCAGATGGCTGTTTCAGCATCCTCCCAGACAACTATCGAATGGGAGAATATTGAGGTTGTTACAGACAGTAACCATAATGTTGTGTATTACCAGAAAAGTGACAATGAACCTCTGAACGGTAGCATCCGTATAATGAAGGGGCTGGATGAGGAAATTGTGAACCTTAAGGATGGCATTATGGATGGGAGCTACCTTCGCCTGAGGGATGGAATAGTAAGAGAGGAAGGTAATTATACTGACGGAAAGCGCAATGGTCTTTTTATTGAATACTATAAGGACGGTATAACTCACCGCAAGGATACTCCCATGAAAGACGGCAAGATAGACGGAACTGTCATAACTTACTTCAGTAATGGCAGGAAAGAATCTGAAAAGGACTACCGGAATAGCTTGGAGCATGGAACAGAGCGGCGCTATGATATGTCTACAGGTAAAACCCTGATTGAAGGACAATGGATTAACGGCAAGAAAGATGGAACTTGGAATGAAGTGATTGATGCCGGAGGTGGTATAACAGGTATCAGGTTACAGCACTATCGCAATGGCGAACTTGACGGCCCGTATAGCGTGGAAATGAGGAAAGATGGAAAACCCTATGTAACCATTCGCGGCCAATTCTCCGAAGGGAGAAAGACCGGGAAATGGTCACAATATGATGCAGTTCTCGGCAATACAAAGGAATGGGACGAAAAGTAAATGTTTAACCATTTTATTAGGAAGATGATAATTTGTTCGTCTAAAATAAACTATAGTTTAATATAGACTACAAGAGTTTGCCCTATACATTATATATATAGGGCTTTTTTCTTGTTTTGATAGTCTAAATATGCTATCTTTGTAAAATCAAGTTTAATTTAGACTATGGGAGAAAAAATAGGATACGCCAGAGTGAGTACGAGAGAGCAGAACCTCTCTTCTCAGGTAGATGCACTTAACAATGCCGGTTGCATCCGGATCTTCACGGACAAAATCTCCGGAAAGGAGTTCAAACGTGAAGGCCTGACTGCTTGCTTGGATTATCTTCGTGCCGATGATACTCTTGTCATATACCGCTTGGATCGACTAGGCCGTTCCGTCAAGGAAATGCTCGACCTTTGTGCCAAACTGGAAATGCGGCGCATCAAACTTGTATCCCTTCAGGACAATCTTGATACATCTTCAGCTGTCGGCAGATTTACCATGCAGATACTTGCATCCTTGGCAGAGTATAACCGCAATCTAATTCTCGAAGGATGCAAAGCCGGAATCGAGGCAGCACAAAAACGGGGGGTAAAGTTCGGGAGACATGAAGGTACCAGGATGAAGAAGCCGAAGAAGGAAGCCGTTATCCAACTTTATAAAGCCGGAACAACTATACCGAAGATTATGGAAATAACCGGTATTAAAGCAAAACAGACTGTATACAATTATTTGGCTGAAGAGAAAGTTAAACCTAACAGATTATAATAAAATGATTTAAATCATGGAAGATAAAATATATATAACCGAAGATGAATTTATAGCCATAAAATTAGCAATGCGTAATTTACAGGATGATTTGGAATTCTCAGTGAAGGCACACCCAGATACTATCAAGAATATAATTTATCCTCATGGTCAGAAACAGATTCAAGATGTTTTTTCTATCATTGATAGAGTCGAGAAAGAACAAAAGGAAAAGGCTGAAGCTTTCAAGAAAAAAATGGAAGAGAGCAGTAAGAAAACTGCTGAATATTTAAAACGCACGGAAGAACAACTGAAAATAGCTGAAGAAAATCTTCGTAAAATAAATACTAATCTTGAAAAGATAAGATCAGAATCTAAATTTTGATTATGCAACATAATCAAATTAGATTATGCCAATACTTCCTATTAAAAACATAATTATCAAATATAAAACCAGCACAAAAGGTCTATGCCACTGCCGTCAGGCAGACGCAGGTCGGCAACCACGATATCATTATCTGTTGCCTGTTGCAGATGTTTCTTCGCGGTTGAGAGGTGGTAAGCCTTCATATTGCGGTAGCCCTCCCGTGACAGCATATTGCAGACATATTCGCAATACACGATGTTGTCTTCCACCACAATTATTTTTGTCTTATTCATCTTCGTATTTTCTCCTTTCCTCTTCTGCCAACCGTATTATTTCCACTCCCTTATCCAGCACGGCAGTCACGGCATGGCTTAACGCTTCACCATCCGGGAGAGCATCGCCACGAAGCAATCCGTAAAGTACATTCAGCGGTTGGTCGGCACGGAGCACCTCCCACGAACTGCGCAGGTGGTGGATCAGGGAATCCAGCTTTTGCAGGTCTTTTTCTTTTGCTGCATCCCGTACCGCCTGCATTTCCTTTTCTGTTTCAGTTATCAACTTTTCCAGCATGACGGCTTCATTGCCATAGGACAATAAGGCGGAAAAGTCCGGTTTCCCGTCCGGTGTCGCTTTTATGGCACACCTGTCGGAAACCTCCATCAGTTCCGATATGGAGAACGGTTTGAACAGGCATCCGGCAAAGCCTTTTGCCAATAGTTCCCCTTTGTTACAACTGCCCGAAGCGGTTGCCACAACCACCGGGATTGTTGGTGAATTGCCCACGTTGGACGAACGCAACAGTTCCAGCAATTCGAAACCGTTTATATCGGGCATATTCAAGTCTGTCAGCAACAGGCTGTATTCTTTCTGGCGTATCATTTCCATCAGTGCCGCAGCATCGGTGCAAGTGTCGCAGTGTATTCCTTCTTGGGAATACATCTCTTTCAGCATCAGAAGTAATACCTCATCATTGTCAATGGCGACAACATCATGGAATTTATTGTTATGATAAACAGGTGTATTGCTTGTATATCCAAGCTGTTCTTCAGCTTCCTGCATAGAAATTTCAACTGTGAAACGACTGCCTTTCCCTTTCTTGCTGTCTAAACGGATTGTTCCGCCAAGCATCGACACAATATTACGCATTATGGCAAGCCCAAGCCCGAAACCCTCCTTTGCGGCGGCATTTGATAGACGTTCAAACGCACCGAACGCTTGTTTCTGTTCCTCTTCTGTCATGCCTGTACCTGTATCTTCAACGACCAGTGTCAGAACTCCATTATCATATTCAGTAATCAAAGAAACACCGCCTTCTTCTGTGAACTTGACAGCGTTTGACAGCAGGTTATTCCCGATTTGTATTATTCGCTCTTTGTCGGTCAATACAATGGCATCGTGTCCAGTCTTCACGGACAAGGACAGCCCTTTGTTCACGGCAACAGGCATGAACTCCGTTTCAAGTGTGTGCGTGATTGCTGAAATCCGGCAGGGTGACAGACGGGGCTGTTCCTTGCCGTTGTCCAGGCGGAAGAAGTCAAGCAAAGTGTTAAGCATATCCCGCATACGGTCGGAGGATTGCAGTATGTTTTGGATATACTGCCCGGACTTATCCTCACACTGTTCTTTCCGTATCAGTCCGGCATAGCCTGTTATTGCTGTCAGCGGTGTGCGCAGTTCATGGGTGATAGTATGTACCGCCTTCTTCCTTGACGTTATCAGTGCCTCGTTCCGTTGTACGGATTGTTCCAGTTGCCTTATCAAATCAGTTGTCTTGTGCTTGTATTGTTTAATGCTTTTTGCATCACGATGTATGATGATGTAGGAAATTAACAACAATAGAAGAACGAATCCCATTAAACCGCCTACTTGCATAAATGACTTTTCACGCATGGCAACTATTTCGTTTTCCCGGCTTTGCAGTTCGGTTTGTACCTTTTCTTCTATTTGGCAAATCAATTCTTGCAGTTGTCTGTTAAGTTCTGCATTACGAGCTGCAAGGCTGTCGGCTTGTTCCGACAATTGGCGATCCTGCACTTTCTGTTCGCTGATTACGTTTCTATTGACCGAATGAAGGATAGTGGTTGATACTGCTGGAGTTACTTCCTTTTTTTTGCCGAATATGCCTAAGAAACCTTTTCGTTTTGGCTTTTTGGACTGTTCCTGCACACTTTTCTGTACAATAACCGGAATTTGATTGGCTATCTTCTTGTTAATAGATTGTTGTTCATCCATTAACCGGACTATCTGGAACATCTGTCGTTCCTTATCC